>JBATAT010000206.1:0-2069 GCA_049662005.1 Tepidiformaceae bacterium | reverse complement strand
TACTACGGCTATCTCTGGTCGCAGGTCTTCGGCGACGACATGTATACGAAGTTCGAAGCAACGAGCCCGATGGATTCCGATACCGGTCTCCATTACCGTCGCACGATCCTCGAACGAGGTGGAACCGCGGATGGCGACCAGCTGGTTCGGGATTTCCTCGGCCGCGAGCCGAATAACGAAGCTTTCCTGCGAGGGCTCGGCCTCGAAGTCTGACGCCTGGCCTTAGCTGGCCAGCTTTACATCGAAGCGATAGCCCGACCCGCGGACGGTTCGCACCGAGCGGGCTGCCTCTGTGCGGCGAAGCTTTCGCCGGATATTCGAGACGTGCCGTCGAAGGATCTGGAGATAGCGAGAGTCGGCCTCGGCGCCCCAGCCGCGCTCGATGATTTCGCCAGCCGAGACTGTTCGATTCGGGTGGGCCAGGAGAATCGAGAGAATTTCAACCTCGCGCTCAGTGAGGGTGACCTCGAAATCGGCGAGGCGCAGCTTGCCCCGAACCGGGTCCAGTTCATAGGCGCCGGCCACAACCAGCTCGGCGCTGCTCACCCCTTCACGGGCGAGTTCTACCATCCGTTTGGCGACCTGGGGCGATTCCAGCGTGCCCTTGACGAGGCCATCGAGCTCTGGCCGAAACGTCGCGGGGATTGCGAGCCCGGTTGCTTCCGGGCTGATGACGTAGAGGACCGGCGCAAGCCGCCAGCGCCGAACGGTGTGGAAGGCGGAGACGACCGCCTGCTGCTCATCAGCCGACATGCCGGCTAGGACGAGAAGGTCGAAGACTTCAGCTTCGGCCCGGTCCAGCCAAGGAGCCGGATCGGAAGCGATCTCAACTGTGAGTCCGCTGCCGAAAAGCGATTTGCCGTTCAGGGAAGCGGGCGTACCGGGGGCAAGTGCGAGCACCGTTGGCAAGGGAATCTCCGATGAGGCCTGCAATCCCGACGGTGCCGTATCTGACCACGCCGCCTGGCAACCTCTTCCACGCTTCACGGTAGGACTGGAGGCCCGGCCCTTGTATCGGGGCATTCCCCAGATCGCACGAGCGGCTACGTGTACGCGAACCACCGAGACGGCCATGCCGCGCCAATCCCCTAAATAACAAGCGCTCCTGGGCACTGGGCACTACTAACCGGGCACTATCTCAGAACCCGCGCTCTACCAGCTTGCGTGCGATTTCCCGCGGATCGGGTTTGTAGGTGCCGTTCGCGATCTGGGCTTTGAGTTCCGCCACCCGCTCGGCCCGCACCTCGTCCGATTCAGACACGATCTCCAGCGCAGAAGCCAGTTCCCGCGCTTCCCCGGTGATTCCGGAGGAGTCGGTGCGCTCGACTCGCTCTGCGGTCGTCGCTCCCGAGCGCGGCCGCGAGAAGTCGTAGATAACGCCACCAGCAGCACTGGCTCCGGAAGTCTTCTTTACTCCTGCCATGTCTGTCATCCTCCAGGTGCAATTTCATGGTAGCCGCGATGGCAACCCGTTTTCAATGGCGTCATCAAGACAGAGTCCCAACGACGACGAGGCGATGCTTCAGGTCTTTGGTGCACGTAATAAGCGTGACCGTTGAATTCATATCCGAACGGAGCAATTTCACCGCGCCGGGCGAAACCACCATGATCTTGCTCACCCGGTACGAGTAGAGCGCGTCGCCGGAATACACCTCCACAAGGTCGCCTTCCGCCACCTCATCGAGGTTGTGGAAGACGGCGATGTTGTTGCGATCCGCCACCGAAACGTGGCCGGTGATGACCATGTTGCCGGGTTGGCCCGGCATCGCCGAATCGAGATGGTGACCTGCCGCCCGCCAGGCCGTCTCCCACATCGAGCGATCCCCGTCCCGCACCACACCAACCTCGGCGATCGAGCTATCGACACCCGCGGAAGGAACGACGATCCGGGTCGGAAGCCCTCCCGTGGCAACCCCGGCTACTTCCGATTCCTGCGTCGCCGGGCGTCCTATCGCCGACACGGTGACGATTGGGAGGTCAGCGGCCGCCGGCGTGCTGGCGTTCATGCCGAACCAGGCGATCGCGGCCGCGGCCACCACGAAGGCGCCTGCCACGAGCGTGGTGGGACC
>JBATAT010000205.1:0-3313 GCA_049662005.1 Tepidiformaceae bacterium | reverse complement strand
CAACAACGCCGGCGTTGGTGGCTTCTCACCCATCCAGGACTACGGCCTCGAAGACTGGAACCGCGTCCTTGGCATCTCCCTCACCGGCACCTTCCTCTGTATCAAGCACGAATCTCGCCGGCTGATCGAACAGGCCACAGGCGGCAGCATCATCAACATCGCCAGCCTCAACGCAATCCAGGCGACTGAAGGCTTTGCCGCCTACTGCTCCGCCAAGGCCGGTGTTTCCATGCTCACGAAAGTAGCCGCCCTCGAACTGGGGCGTCGCAGCATTCGCGTGAATGCGGTCGGACCCGGCTTAATCCACACGCCGGCGACAGCCGGGATGCTCGCCATCCCCGGGCTCGAAGATGCATTCCTTCACGAAGCCCCCATCGGGCGCGCCGGCGAACCCGAAGACATCGCCAACCTGCTCGTTTATCTCGCGTCCGATGAGTCGACGCTCATGACCGGGCAGACGCTCTACATCGATGGCGGGGCGAGCCTGAAGAAGTATCCGGAACTGTTCAAGTTCTTTGGTGCCGAATAACGGTGGCTCGCCCTTTCCGCTTCGGTGTTTCCGTCTCGAACGCACCATCCGCAACGGCCTGGCGCGAGATCGCCCGCAAGGCGGAAAACCTCGGGTTCGATACCTTCCTCGTTTCGGACCATCTTCGCGAAAGCTTCCAGCCGATGGTCGCGCTGGCCGCGGTAGCCGAAGCCACAACCACGATTCGGCTGGGCACGTTCGTCCTCAACAACGACTTTCGCCATCCAGTGCTGCTCGCGCGCGAAGCGGCCACTCTCGATGTGCTCAGCGGTGGGCGGTTCGAACTTGGGATTGGCGCGGGGCATTCCGGTGATGAGTATCGCGAGGCTGGAATCCCCTTCGACCCAGCCGCGGTGCGAGTAGCACGCCTGGGCGAGGCCGTTTGGGTCATCAAGAAGCTCTGGGGTGGCGAACCCCTCGAGTTCCACGGGGATCACTACAACCTCGCCGCCCACACCTCGCACCCCAGGCCACTGCAGCCACGAATTCCGCTTCTGATCGGCGGCAATGGCCGGAGTGTGCTTCGACTTGCTGCCCGAGAGGCAGATATCGTCGGGTTCACCGGGTTTCTGCCAGGGGAGGATGGCCGCGCGAAGGCCTTTCCGAACTTCACCGTTGATACATTCGGCGACCGCATCGAGACGGTTCGCGATGCGGCCGGGTCACGTTTCGATGCGCTCGAACTGAATGTCCTGGTCCAGGGAGTCGATACCGCGAACGGCGCGGCGACCGCCGAGGCCTGGGCAGGCCGCATCCCACTCTCCGCTCGGCAAGTAGTCGAAAGCCCCTTCGTGCTGTTCGGATCAGTATCGAAACTCGAAGAGAAGCTGCTCGCACAGCGCGAACGGTTCGGGATCTCCTACATCACGGTCTTCGAACCCGGCATGGAGGCACTGGCCCCACTCGTCGCGCGCCTCTCGGGCAAGTAACACTTCGCCGCCGTTCACCTGGCCTCCGGCGAACCGTCCCCGGAGGGTGCTGCGCGCGTTCCTACACCCCGAAGTCCCAGCTCCCGCCTTCGTGGTACTGCTTCAGCACGTTCTTCGCGATGAGGATCCGGTGAACTTCGTCCGGGCCGTCCGCGATGCGCAGCGTCCGCGCGCCGGTGTACATACCCGCGAGCGGCGTATCGCCCGAAACGCCCATCGCTCCGTGCACCTGGATCGCACGGTCGACGACTCGTTCGAAGGCCGCCGGTACATATACCTTCAGCCCCGAGATGATCGTCCGCGAGTCCATCCCGCTGTCGATGATCTCGGCCGTGTGAATCGTCATGAGCCGTGCAGTCATGATGTCGATGTACGAATCCGCGATGAAACCCTGGATAAACTGCTTCGTCTCCAGCTTCCCCCCGTGAACTTCGCGGTCCATCGCCCGGTTGCACATCAGGTCGAACGCCCGCCACATTTGGCCAACGCTGTTCATGCAGTGGAACACGCGTCCCGCCCCGAGCCGGTCCTGTGCCGCCTGGTGACCGGTGCCTGTTCGTCCGAGCTGGTTTGTCACCGGCACACGGACGTTCGAATACTCGATTTCGCAGTGATTCGATTCGATTCCCCA
This sequence comes from Tepidiformaceae bacterium, assembly GCA_049662005.1. Lineage (GTDB taxonomy): Bacteria > Chloroflexota > Dehalococcoidia > Tepidiformales > Tepidiformaceae > Amarobacter. The sequence continues at coordinate 1,224 of JBATAT010000205.1, read as the reverse complement.
GACCGGGATCCGGCGCACGATCTTGAAGCCCGGTGTATCTGTCGGGACGATGATCTGGGTCATCTTCTCGCGCACGCCCCCATCGCCATCCGCCTCTTCCGTCCGGCACATGACGATAGCGAAGGCCGCACCCACCGCACCGGAGGTAAACCACTTCCGCCCGTTGATCACCCAATCGTCGCCATCGCGGACCGCCCGCGTCTGGATTGCGTAGGGGTTCGAACCCGGAGCGTCCGGTTCGGTCATGGAGAAACACGAGCGGATTTCACCAGCGATCAGCGGGTCGAGCCATTTCTTCTTCTGCTCGTCCGTCCCGTACTTGATCAGGATGGTCTGGTTGCCCGAATCCGGCGCGACCACCCCAAAGAGCGGGTTTGAATACGGGCTCCACGCAAGCACTTCATTCATGTAGGCGTGCTTCATGAACCCAATTCCCATCCCGCCGTATTCCTTCGGCAGGTGCGGCGCCCAGAGGTTCGCCTTCTTCACATTCTCCTGGATCTCGTAACGCAACTGCTGCGTTTCCGGGCTTCCCCAGTCCCCCAGCCGGTCTTCGTTCGGGATGATGTAGCGATTGACGATGTTCGCGGTGGCGGCCCGGGTGTCATTAATCTCAGGGTCAAGCGTGGGGACTGGTGCAATCTGCATCGGAAAGTGCTCCATTGGCAAAGAGTTCGTGGCAGCGGCAGTCTACTCCCGTCGGCCGGGGTTCGTGTGCCCGTTTGGCCAGCCTGGGACGTTCTCTCGGGCACACTCGGGCTGTTTCGGCACGGTATGCTGCTTGCCAATGTTGACGCGTCGACGGGCCACTTGTATTGGGTTGGGCTTCGGCCTCGCAATGGCGTTGTTACTCGCTGGGTGCAGCAGTCGTGAAGGCGTTCAAGCATCGCCGTCGCCGGGCGCTGCCGAAGCGACCGCCACGGAGACTGTGTCACCCACACGGGAACCCTCGGCACCTGCAACCCCGTCGCAAGGCCGTACCTACCCGAGTCCGAAGGCCGATGGCGTGTTCGTGTACGTCGTAACGCTGGGCTTCGACAGGGCGCCGGGCCGTCTCTATCCCCGAAAGCAGGCCATCATTCAGGATCTCCGCGCGGGTCGAATTGAATCACGCATTGATTTCGGCGGCAGTGGCGAATACCCGGTCGGCGCCGCCCTGGCTGGCCGGCAAATCGTGCTCGCGACCGAAAAGGACCTGGTGCGTTTCGAACTCGATGGCTCGGG
>JBATAT010000204.1:0-2675 GCA_049662005.1 Tepidiformaceae bacterium | reverse complement strand
CTCGCGGGCGGCGTTGACGCCGTGGGTTGCGCCGAACTTCATCGCGAAGGCGAGCTTTTCGTCGTCGAGATCGACGGCGATAACGGGATCGGCCTCGACGACCTTCGCGGCGGCGATCGCACTGAGGCCGACACCACCAACCCCGAAGACCGCGACACTCTGACCTTTCTTGACTCCGGCCGTGTAGTAGACCGCGCCGGCGCCGGTCATAACGGCGCAACCGATGATGGCGGTCACGTCCTTCTTGTGGTTCCCCGGCGTTTTCACCACGTACTGCTCATCGGCGATGGTGACATCGGCCCAGGTGAACGAACTGGTGGTCTTCGCGATCGAGCCGTCGCCGAGCTGGAGGTCGACGCCGCCGGGACGGCGGGTGGCGTTTTCGCCATCCCGGGGCACCCAGGTGACCATCACATCGTCGCCCTCTTTCACGTGAGTGACTTCGCGACCTTTTGCGACAACAACGCCGGTCGATTCGTGGCCGAGGATGACCGGCGAACTGCGCGCGCGGTGGATCTGGTGCAGCTGCGAATGGCAGACGCCTGAGGCGTACTGCTTCACGACCACCTCGTACGGGCCGGGATCGGGCAGCCGCAAGGATTCCACGCGGAGTGGGTCGCCAAGTGTCTCGGGAACAATTACCACACGCGCATCAGTCGGCATCGCAACACCCTCGGTTCGAAGTGGAGCGGATTGTACGGCGCGAGGGTGGGGCGCGCGCGCCGAATCGGCCTCGCAGCAAAGCAACCCGTCCAGATTTCCGCCGGGTGCGAAGGCCGCGCAAACAATTCGCGAAGACGTATCAACCCGATGAACTTCCTTTCGCAACCGCCCACAGGTGGCACATCAGGGCCGTGACGATTGCCAGGGCCGCGGGCGTAGAATCCTGCGCATGCAAAGCCCCATTGATTTCGAGCAGCGCGGCCCTGTCGGCATCCTCACTCTCAATCGCCCCGAACGGCTCAATGCCATCGACCATTCGATGCTCAGCGCGCTGCGCTCGTTCTTCGATGACCGCCATCGTGACTACGTTACGCGCGTGATAATCATTACGGGCGCCGGGCGTGGTTTCTGTGCGGGTCTCGACCTGAAGATGGGCAGCTCAGCATGGCAAGCCGGAGTCGGACCAGTGCAGGATTCGATGACCTTCCAGGAAGACATCGCGGACCTGATGGTGAAGATGCGGAACTGCCCCCAGCCGATCATCGCGGCCGTGAACGGACCGGCTACTGGTGGCGGGCTTTCAATTTCCATCGCCAGCGATATGCGCATTGGCACCGAGAACGCACGTTTCGCGTGCTCGTACTTAAACCTCGGGCTCGGTGGCGCCGATGTGGGCTCCTCGTACTTCCTGCCGAAAATCGTCGGTTCGGCGCATGCCGCCGACATGCTCTACTCGGGACGGATTGTGGATGCCGCGGAAGCGAGAGAGATGGCGCTCATCACAAAAATCGTTGGCCACGAAGAGCTCATCCCCACGGCGCTCGCCATCGCCGATGGCATCGTGCGCAAGGCGAGCCCCATGGGCCTGCGCCTCACCAAACAGGTGCTCAACGAAACGGTGAACGGTATCCCACTCGAGACAGCGCTCAAGCTCGAAAACCGCAACCAGATCCTCGCGAGCCAGACGGAGGACGCCCGCGAAGCTCGCTCGGCGTGGTTCGAAAAACGCGACCCGGTCTGGCGAGACGCGTAGGTAAAGGACTCGGCGGAACAATCGCGAACCCCCTGGCGTTAGGGCGGCATGGCAAATGCCAGGAGGGGTCAGATGCGTTCGTCATTCTTCGCGGTCGCAGCACTATCGTTGGCGACCATCGCCGGGACATTCTTCGCAACCACACAGGCCGATGCTTGCGCGGGCCTCATCGGTTCGAACGGAGCGGTGAACCTGGGCCGGACAACCACGCTCGCCGCCTACCACAACGGCGAGGAGCACTACGTTACCTCGTTCGAATTCCAGGGCACGGGTGGCGGGGAGTTCGGTACGCTCATCCCGCTGCCGGGCGTGCCTACCGAAGTCGAACGTGGCGGCGCGTGGACACTCCAGCGGTTAGTCCGGGAAACATCGCCGATAGCTCGCGGCGTCACCTTCGAATCGGCGAGCGCAGGCGCGGCTGACAAGGCCGAAGTCCTCATCGAGAAGCGGATCGATGCCCTGGACATCACCGTCCTGAAGGGTGGGGGTCCTGCGGTCGCGACGTGGGCACAGGAACACGGCTTCCGGCTCTCTCCCGATGCTCCCGAAGTGCTTGATTTCTACGCGCAGCGCAGCCCGATCTTCCTCGCGGCGGTCTTCGATGGCGATGCAGCAATCGAGCGTGGCCAGAACGCCGGCGACGGCACGCCCGTGCACCTGACGATCCCGACAGAGAACCCCTGGGTGCCGCTCCGCATCCTTGGGCTGGGTAAGCAAGACAGCGACCGCGTTGAAGCCGATGTCTTCCTCCTGACTGATGAGCGTCCGCGCATCCTGCCCGGGATTCGCCGCGGGCTCGTGAAGAGCTACAACGCACCGGCAAGCGACCTGCTCCTTTCGGATCTCCGTGCGGATGAGGGCATGGGGTGGGTTCCCGAATCCGCCTGGCTGACGAAACTCAGCATCGATTCACGCGTTGGCGACCTTGGCTACGACCTCGCGGTCGATGCCGATGGAAAGGACAAGCCATCGCGAGTGG
>JBATAT010000203.1:0-11763 GCA_049662005.1 Tepidiformaceae bacterium | reverse complement strand
CGAGAACGCCCGCCTGCTGGTCGCAGAAGAAGTTGCCCGGCTTGATCGGTGGGCCGTCGGCGTAGCCGGTCAGGTGGCTCAAGCCGCTCATCGCGTCGATCCCGGGACCGTACGAAATCCGGTCGCGCAGGGGCCCCGAAAGCCCAAACGCCGGCATCGACGCCAGCACGATACCTGGGTTCACGGCACGAAGTACCTCGTAGTCGATGCCGAGGTTGCCCATGACCCGCGGCGCGAAGTTCTGGATGACCACGTCGGACTTCGCTGCCAGCTTCAGGAAGATTTCGCGGCCAGCCGGGGTGGCAACATCGACGGCGAGGCTGCGCTTCCCATGGTTGAGTTCGTTGAAAAGCATGATCCGGTTGTACGAAGGTGCATCGGCGCCATCGAGCAACGGAGCCGTGCCCGCGGCCACCTTCGGGCGGCTCGATGGCGCTTCGATCTTGATCACCTCGGCGCCCAGGTCGGCAAGGATGAACGAAGCGATCGGCCCGGCCACGGCGTTCGTAAAATCGATGACGCGAACTCCGGCCAGCGGTTTGATCGCCTCCCGATTTCGGTTTCCCGATTCCGCATTGGGCACGGTTGTGCCGCCGTTCTCGCGGTTCGCCGTTCGAACTTTGGATTCGATGCGTTCTTCCCACTTGGCCCCGGGGTGACTGCCCAGCATCGGCGCTGGCCGATTCACCCAGGGGGTGGCACTCATTCGGAACGGCGCTCCCGGCTGCAGGATTGGCCCCGCGCCCGGGTGGTCGATGGTGACGAAGCTGCCGCGTTCTTTGTGATGAGCCTCGGCCATCACTTCGCCCGGTTCGCGCACTTCGGTGAATGGCAACCGCAGCTCCTGCGCGCGCTCAACGATTTCGTCGCGTGTCTTGTCGGCCAGCCATTCATCCATGATCGAATCGATCTCATCGGCGTAGCCGGTCATCATGCCGAGCAATTCGGGGTCCGCGAGACGGGGATGTGGAATGAGCGCGCCGAGCAGGTCGAGGTAGCGATTGTTCGAATGGCAATGGACAAAGCCATCGGCGCAGGGCCGGATCGTCGATGGGTACGAGTGCTCGGGCGGGAACCCGAGGAGACGGGTGCCGTTGCGGCGCGCTATCCGCCCGTAGAAGTGGGCCCCCTGGTCCACGCCTCCGAGCAGGAAGGTAGCGGCCTGCATCGCGGCACAATCCACCACCTGCCCTTCACCTGTTGTTTCGCGCGCGATGATTGCCGCTGTGACACCCAGAGCAAGTTGGGCGCCCGCCTGGTACTCCACCAACGACCCGTAGGCTTTGAGCGGCTCGCGGTCCGGGTCACCCGTCAGCGTCGCGTAACCGCCGAGCGCGTAGGCAATCAGCTCGCCGCCCCGATAGTCAGCGTATGGGCCGGTCAGCCCGAAGCTGGTGACGTTGCCGATGACGAGCCTGGGAAACCTGCTGCGCCAGTCCTCGAAGTCGATTCCTGCGGCCCGAAGTTGAGCCGGCCGCAGCGAGATAACCACCACATCGGCATCTGTCAGCAGGTGATCGATCGTTGCCTTTCCGGCTTCGTCCCCAACATCCGCAACGAGGCTTCGCTTGCCAGTGTTGAGGTGAAGGAAAAGTCCTGAGCGTTCGCGGTCGGGCGTATCACCCGGGAACGGCCCTTCGCCGCGCGTTCGGTCCCCGGAAGGCGGTTCGACCTTGATGACCTCCGCCCCAAGGCCGGCCAGGAGCTTGCCGCAATACGGCCCACTGACTCCTTCGGCCAATTCGAGCACGCGCAATCCGGAAAGTGCACCCGGCATTCCATCTCCCGCCAGCACACGTGCGGCAGTTTGCGATTCTACGCGGGCATCCACCCTTCGGGCGCGAGCGGATATACCACTCGTCCTCCGGGATGCTGCCAACCGGCGCCTGGGCCTCGGTGCCGCCCCAGGGTGTCCGGCCAAATACCTCCGCGGTGGTCATCGTTCGGCTACCCCTCCGCGCCCGCACTCTCCTCCGCCGACTGTTCGAGGATCGTAACGAATTCGCGCACGGAGACGAGGCGAACGCCAGCGGCAGCGAGATGTCGGGATACTCCCGGATCGTCCAGGAGATCGCGGTCCCCAGAAACGAGGAAGTCCACGCCTGCCGCGACTGCCAGGGCGATGAAGACATCGTCCTTCGGATCCCTGGAGATCGGCTGGATGTCCGAGTCGGCATGAGATTCCTCGAAGGTTGTGATTGCCCGCTGCAGCGCAAGCAGTTCGACGGGCAGCAATCGGTACTTCTCGACCAGGCTGCGTCTACCAAGGACAGTGGTGAGTTCCCGATGAAGCTCTGGACACATGACTGGAACGAACCTGTCACCGATAGCCCGGGCTACAGAAGCGGCCGTTCCCGAACGGGAAATCAGCGCGGAAATCCAAACGTTTGTGTCAATTACTGCGCGCACGCCGCTCGGCTCGAACCTCTTTCACCGCAGCGAGCACATCGGCTTCAATTTCCTCGTTGGAAATCCCGGGTGGGATACGGGCCAGCGTTCGAGCACGGAGTTCATCCCAGCGCCGTTGCCACTCGTCGGCCGAAAGCGGCTCCGTGCAAAGCGGCCCCTGAAGCAGGTCTTCCGCAGTGTCATCCGGTGTCCGGCCCGTTGTCGCCGCGACTCGCTGCAGCTTTTCGTACGTCTCGTCGGAAATATTCACCGATGGCATGGCACAAGTGTAGCAGCCCGGAAAACACCGGGGCGGTAGAATTTCCACATGACCACGCCACCCAACCCCTGGCTGGCGACACGTTCGCGCGACGGTGATGCCTACGATGCCCCCTACGAACGGCGCGCGGCCGCAGGTGAGGATGTCCATGGCGAGGCAAACTTCGTCTGCGGCTACCCGGAAGTCCGTTCGGTCCTCGATGCCGGCTGCGGGACAGGGCGGGTGACCAGAGAACTTGCCCGTCGAGGGTTTGATGTAGCCGGCGTCGATCTCGACCCGGCGATGCTGGCTACCGGGCAGCGAAAGGCGCCCGAACTTGATTGGCATCTCGCTGACATCGAGACCGTTGACCTCGCTCGCCAGTTCGACCTCGTGTTGATGACCGGGAACGTAATGGTATTCCTCACGCCCGGAACCGAGGGCGCTGTCCTCGCGAACCTTGCCCGGCACCTGGAGCCACAGGGGCTACTTATCGCAGGCTTCCAGTTGAGCCCCGCCAGGCTTTCCATCGACCGGTACGACGAGCTCGCAGCGCGCGCCAGCCTCCAGCTTGTGGAACGCTTCAGCACTTGGGATCGCGAGCCATGGGTCATGGGCGGCGGGTACGCGGTTTCCGTCCATCGGCTGACGAAGCGGGCGAGCTCGATCTAAAGTTCGCCTGGCCACTGCCGGCGCCAGAGATACGAGAGCGCGCCCGTGGCGACTCCCACGTTGAGGGATTCGACACGCGGATCCATCGGCAACGCGACAGAAAAGTCGCTCTCCTTCAGCAAGAGCTGCCCCACGCCCTCCGCTTCGCTTCCCATGATGAGCGCCGTACGGCCGGGCCAATCGAACGCGGTCGCCGACTGCGAACCTTCGCCTGTTGCCGCCGCCACCACCCAGAAGTTCGCCTCTTTGAGAATGCGGATGGCCATCGCAAGGTTCTGCGGCGCCGCCACCGGAGCGACGAAGCTGAGCCCGGCGCTCGCGCGATGCACTCCGGGAGTGAGTAAGGCGCCCCTGCGCAATGGCAGGACAACCGCGCTCACGCCCACCGCGACCGCGGTCCGGAGGACCGCGCCAAGGTTCTGTGGGTCGGTTACGCGGTCGAGGATGATGACGAGGGAAGCCGGCCCTGCCTCGCGCGCGACCTTCTGCAGGTCGACCGGTTCGATGTTCTTCAGGCGGACGAGGACGCCCTGGTGGACGCCATCGCCGGTCAGCTGGTCGAGGCGAAAGACATCCACGGGCACAACTGCCACGCCACTGGCCTCGGCCCGCGAGACAAGTTCGAGCACGCGTTCGTTCCTGGTGTCGCCATAGTAGTGGAGCGACTTCGCGTAGCCCGCTTCGAGAGCCATGGCACTCGCGTTGATGCCGAAGGCGAGGTCATCGGGTGTGGAGTTCGGCTTGGGACGGGGACGCGCCATTCCCGCGATTATTCACCACAAGCGGCACGATGGCACCACGCCGTGCAACCTGGTCTGGGCCGGGGTTACTACTGGCGAGTCTTGAGGAGGTCGCGGATCTCGCGCAGGAGGACGACATCTTCAGCTTCGGGGACCGGTTCGCCTGCTTCCTTCTTACGCTCCGTGAGGATCTTGACCGGCTTGACGATGAAGAAGAAGACGGCTGCGGCAACAATCACGAGGTTCGCCAGCGCGGTGAGGAAGGTGCCGATGTACAGGCGGCCATCACCAACGTCGAGGCCAATGCTATCGAAACTCGGCTTCCCAAAGATCGCCGCAATGAAGGCCATGACGATTCCATCGGTGAATGCGGCAACCACTGCCCCGAAGGCGCCGGCCATGATGAAGGCGACGGCGAGCGCGATGATGTCGCCTCGCATCACGAAGTCTCGGAATTCCTTGATGACAGGGTGATTCATGTCTACGCCTCCTTGAGTGGCGCGCGGAATGCTAGGCAGTGGCGTGTGGAAGCGTCAAGCGATCTCCCGGTTTGTTGCGACCGAATGACCAGGCTGTCATGGCCGGCAGCGCCCGCTGCCCTGGAGGGGTCCGTCCCGCTCGAACAGACGGCCCGCGGGCGCTGCCTGGCACGTGGTACTACGCTGCCGCGGCACCAGCCGATCATTCAGGGAGGACGTCGCCTGCTACCGCCTCAGGTGATCGCGCCGGCAGCGACGTAGGCGGTGATTTGTTCGTCGCTCAGGCCGAGGATTTCCGTGAGCACGTACTCGGTGTGTTCGCCGAGGCATGGTGCCGGCTTGTACGCCGGTGGCGTCTCGCTGAAGAGCGTGACCGGGCCGTCATACGGCGTGGGACCCATCTCCGAATGGTTGCAGATCTTGAAGAAGTCGCGGTGGCTCAGCTGCGCGTCTTGGTACAGGTCTGACGGCCGCTCGACGAGCGCAGCAGGGACACCGGCGCGCTTGAGACGCTGGGCGAGTTCGTGCGCATCCTCGTTCGCACACCAGGCGGCGAGCGCGGAATCGATCGCATCGTCGTTGACCAGCCGAGCCTCGAGCTGGTCGAACGACGGGCCGGCGAATTCGCCGAGCGGTGCCACCGCGCGCAGGTTGCGCCACTGCTCGGCGGTCTCGCAGGCGATCGCGATGAAACGTTCGACGCCCTGGGTGCGGTACACACCGTGGGGGGCTGCGTAGGGCGATTCGTGGCCGCGAGGCTCCGCGACATGCCCGTTCACGGTGTAGTCGAGCACGAGCGGTTCGAGGAAGTGGATGGCCGCTTCGACCTGGGACATGTCGATGTATTGACCGTCACCGGTTCGCTGCCGGTGATAAAGCGCGGAGGCCAGGGCGCCCACGCCGTAACGCGGGGCGATGAAGTCTGTATACGCCCCCCAGGGCCCATGGGGCGGCCGATCGGGCCAGCCAGTAATCCCGTAGAGGCCCGCCAGCGCCGCGCCCTGCCCGCCGTAGCCGCCATAGGCGCACTGCGGTCCGGTCGCGCCCCGCAGGCACGTACTGAACATCACGAGATCCGGGTGGTCTTTCGAAAGCGCTTCGTAGCTGAAGCCGAGACGGGCGAACGCTCCCGTTGTGAAGCTCTCGGTGACGACATCCGACCAATCGATGAGCTTCCTAGCCAGTTCGCGCCCAGCCTCCGCCTGGAGGTTGAGATTGATGCCGAGCTTGGAACTGTTGAAGTTCGCCATGAACTGCGCCCGGTCGAGGCCGGGGATGCCGTCTTTGAACGGCCCCAACGTGCGAAGCAGGTCCGGCCTGCCGAACGATTCGACGTGTACCACTGTGGCGCCATGGTCGGCGAGCGCCTTCGCCACAATCGGGCCGACCCCAATCCAGGCGAAATCGGCCACCTTCAACCCCTCGAACGTTCGCCTGCGGGAGAGGATGGTGGGAACGTGCATCGGCACTGGCGCAGCAAGACCGGCAAGCAGATCCTGGTGTTCTCCGAGTCGTGGTGCAGCCGCGGGTGGCATCATCGCTGTCCCCGAAAGCCGTACGGGAATCCCGGGATGGGTACGGCCTTCAATTTCGACCCAGTAGTCGCGCGCTTTCAACTGCGGATCGGCGAGCAGTCCATCGACCCGGAGGATGGGGGCGAGAAGGAGGCCGCCGTCAGCGCCCATTTGCATCAGTTCGTGCTGCGTATGCCGCTGGAAGCACTCGCGGACGCAATCGATGGCCGTCTTCACGTCTTCGACGGCCAGTTTGCCGGCCATGAGGTCCGGCGCCCAGGTCGCCCAACTGAGTGCCCGGATGTGCTCCGGCACCAGTCCATCGGCAGCTGCCCAGCCGAGCGCGGTCTGCAGCGGGGTCTTACCCACGCGACCGCCCGCCAGCTGCACCGTGATGTAGCCGTCCTTGCATTCCCACTGGCGCGGAAAGCTGATGCCCGGAAGCAACGACGCGGCCGGCTTGAGGCGGTTCGGGCCGCTGGACGGCGGGTCGCCGTGGACGTTCGGCGGATAGCCGGTCGCACTCATCAGCGTCCAGACGATGGCTGCCTGCATCGAAACGTCGAGGTGCTGCCCCCGTCCGGAGCGTTCACGTTCGTTCAGCGCGATCACGGCATCGGTCGCTGCCTGGACACCCGCGTGGAATGAGGCCTGTGGGTAGCCAACGGGCACCGGCGGCCGGTCCGTGTCGCCCTGGAGTTCGAGCAGCCCGCCAGCAGCCTCGAGGGTGAGGTCGGTCGCTGGGCTCAGCGCATCCGGGCCGTCCTGCCCATAGGGAGTCACCGACGCATAAATAATCCGTGGGTTGACGGCCGCAACGGCTTCGTAGTCGAGTCCGAGCGTGGCCATGTATCCCGGATCGAAGCTCTCGATGAGGAAGTCGGCCTGGCGCAGCAGCGGCTCCAGTTGTGCGCGCGCGGCGGCATCCTCGATGTCGACGACGACGCTCTTCTTGCCGGCTCCGACCGACGCCCAGTAGAGCGACGTTTCGGACGACCGATCCTTGGATTCATCGAACGGTGGGAGGAAGCGCGCCGCGGCTCCACCAGGTGGCTCGACCTTGATGACCGTCGCGCCAAGTTCGCACAGGAATCGCCCTGCGAGTTCGGCGCGGGTGGTTGCGAAATCGATCGCGAGGAGGCCCGCGAGAGGACCGGTGGCTTCAGACATTGTGGCGTGACTATACGGGCCTGCGCGAAGCTTGCCGAACGCGGAACTCATCGCCATACACGCAGAACAGATGCCGCCAGCAGCCGGTGCCGGCGGCATCGAATGCGGTGAGGGTTGTCCGATCCTAGTGGCGGAAGTGTCGCGTGCCCGTGAGAACCATCGTCACACCGTACTTGTTGCAGCAATCGATGCCGTCCTGGTCGCGCACCGAGCCACCGGGATGGACGATGACCGAGATGCCTGCCTGGCACGCCTTTTCGATCGAATCGCCCCAGGCGAACGGGAAGAAGGCGTCGCTGGCGAGGGTCGCGCCTTTCACCTCGTCGCCTGCCTTCTCCATCGCGATCTCGACGCTCTTCACGCGGTTCGGTTGGCCGCTGCCCATGCCCAGCAGTCGCCCGTCCTTCGCGACCGTGATGGCGTTGCTCTTGACGTGCTTCACGCAACGCCACGCGAACTTCAGATCTTCGAGCTCCTGTGGGGTCGGCTGGCGTTCGGTCACCACCTTGAATTCGATCTCCTCCGGCGTGCGGTCATCCGAATCCTGCGTTAGCCACCCGCCACCGACCTGCCGGTACGAACGACCGCCGGGCTTGTGCGGTTCCGCTTCGAGGATGCGGAGGTCTTTCGACTTGCCCTTGAGCACGGTCAACCCCTCCGCCGTATAGCCGGGGGCGATAACGATCTCGTAGAACATCCGCGTCTCGCCGTCGTTGGGGTTGCGGAACTCGCGTAGCTCCCGGGCGAGCGGCTCATCGACGACCCGGTTGAAGGCGACGATGCCGCCAAAGGCGCTGGTCGCATCCCCGCGCACCGCGAGGCGGTAGGCCTCGAGCATGTCGTCCCGGGTTGCGACGCCACAGGGGTTGGTGTGCTTTACCACCACGCAGGTTGGGCCGGTGAAATCGTTCACGCAGTTCCAGGCAGCGTCGGCGTCCAGGTAGTTGTTGTACGACATCTCTTTGCCATGGTGCTGGAGGGCCGTGGCGATGCCGCCGCGCCCGTGTTCGGCCAGCGAGGCGTCGCGGTAGAACGCCGCCGCCTGGTGGGGGTTTTCGCCATAGCGAAGGGTTTCGACCAGCTCCATCGGCAGCGTGATCTGGCCGCGACGCTGTGCCCGCGCTTCGTCGCTGAACTGGCTGTAGAGCCATTCGGAAACCGCGCTGTCGTATTGTGCGACGTGGGCGAAGGCGGAATAGGCGAGGTGCAGCCGCCCCTCGGCCGTCAGGTCGTTGCCACGGAGGTGTTCGAGCACCGGCGCGTAATCGCCGGGGTTCACCACGACGATGACATCCTTATGGTTCTTCGCGGCCGCGCGAAGCATCGTCGGCCCGCCGATATCGATGTTCTCGATGCCCTCCTCGAAGGTCACGCCCGGCTTCGTCACCGTCGCGACGAATGGGTAGAGGTTGCAGCAAACGAGGTCGATGCCGCCGATGCCGTGTTCGGCAAGGGCCGCCATGTGGGTTGGTAGGTCGCGGCGAGCGAGGATGCCGCCATGGACCACCGGGTGGAGCGTTTTCACGCGCCCATCGAGCATCTCCGGGAACCCGGTGATCTCCTCCACCTTCCGGACGGGGATTCCCGCCTTCTCTATCGTTGCGAACGTCCCCCCGGTCGAGACGATCTCCCAGCCGAGGTCGACGAGACCGCGGGCGAACTCTTCGATACCTGTCTTGTCGTAAACGCCGAGTAGTGCACGCATGGGTCAGCCTCCTGAGGGCAATGAGGCATGAGCGAAGAGCAACGAGTGCGGCTCATGCCGGGATCGAAAAATCCTTCCCATGCGAGAAGGATTCGGCCCAGGCGAGCGACCATGCTGTGAAGTTCCGGGTTCCCTCGCGGTGCTCCGCGAATTCGCCAGTTGCCCGGAGTACGAGGATACCAAGCCGAGAGGCAAAGGAAACAGCGAAAGTACAAAGATTCTCGCTCGACAGCGACGATGAAAAGGGCGCCCCGTATGGAGCGCCCCTTCCTGATATGCCGTGGTCCAGTGCCGCTACGCCGCCGTTTTGAACCTGGCGACCGAGCCGTTCAGGCCCTCGGCGACAGCCTTGACCTGGCTGGCGGTTGCCGCCAGTTCCTGGGACTGCGCCGAAAGCTCTTCGGTGGAGGCGGAGACTTCCTCGGCTGATGCGGACGTCTCTTCGCTGGTCGCCGAGACCTGGATGATGGCCTCGGTCACGCGGCTCGTGCCGGTCGCCATCGAATTCGCCGCCTCGGCCGATTCGACTGCGCTCGCCGCAATCTGGTCGGCGCTCATCACGATGCGGGTGGCGCCGCCCGAAAGGTCCTGTACGTCTTTTGCGATCTGCTGCATCTGTACGGCCGATTCGCGGACAGAAGTGATGATCGATTCGAGTGCCTGGCCAGCACCCGCCGTGATTTCGCGGCCCTCTTCCACATCGCGCACTCCGACGGCCATCACTTCGACGGCCTCCCGGGTTGCGGCCTGGACCTTCGAGATCAGGGTTGCGATCTCCTTGGTCGAATCACTCGACCGTTCGGCGAGCGAGCGGACGTTCTCGGCGACCACGGCGAAACCGCGTCCCTGTTCACCGGCGCGAGCCGCTTCGATGGCTGCGTTGAGGGCGAGGAGGTTCGTCTGGGCGGCAATTTCGTCGATCGTCTTCACGATGTCGCCGATCTGCTGGCCGAACTCACCGAGCTGCCCGACTGTCGCCGACGCGCGGTCGACCGCCTGGGCTATCGCCTCCATCGAGGCAACCGCGCGAACGACTGCCTCCTGGCCTTGCTGGGCAGCGGCACGCGAATCTTCCGCGGAGACCGCGACCTTCTCTGAGGCGGCCGCGACGTACTGGATACGCTCCTGCATGCGGGTGGCCTCAGCTTTGCTCTCGTCGGCCGAATCCGCGTTCGTCTTCGCTGCCGAAGCGAGCTGCACCGACCCCGAGGCGACCTGCTCGACCTCGCGAGCAGATTCCTGCGAGACACCGGCAAGGGCGACCGCGGAACGGGTGACTTCGTTGATGGCGTTGGCGATCTGGCCGGTCGCCGATGCCATCTGGTCGGAAGAATCCTTGAGCGTCTCGGAAGAATCCAGGAGCGATCCGGCGCCGCCGCGCACTTCGTTCACAATCGCGGAAAGGTTCGAACGTGCGTCGTTATAGGTTGCGATGGTCGCGACAAGCTTGTCGAGCACGATGTTGATGGTGGCGGCGGCCGCACCGACCTCGTCCTTGTTGTGCGAAGGGATCTTCGCGGTTTCCGGCTGGACATCAATGGTGAGGTCGCCGTCGGCAAGGGCCAGCATGCCCCGTTGCAGGTTGGTGATGCAGTTGGCTTCGATGGATTCGAGACGGTTCACCACGGTCGAAACCGACTTCCGTATCGCCTGCGAGATGAATAGTGCGAGGCCGAAGCCGACAACGGCCGCAAACAGGCCAATGACAATGGAGTTGCGGATTGCCGACGAAGCGGACGAAGCGGCACTCGCTTCAACATCGGCGGCGAAGGACTCGCTCGCCCTGGTTGCCTCATTCAGCAGCGCGACCACATCTTGCGAGGCCTTCATATCGGAGGGTTGGCCGTTCGCGCCGTTCTGATTGAGGTCGATGGCTTTCTCGATATTCCCGGCGAGGACGAGCGTAAACAGATCCTTCCGAATACCGATGAGCGAGTCGGTTCCCTTGATGGCCTTCTCGATGATGGCGCGGGCTTCAGGTTCCTGCTGGATGGTCAGGTATTCCTCGAGCTTCGCCTTCGCTTCGTCCTGGTGGGCCTCGGCGCTGGCAACGTCCGCCTTCGCTTCTGTTGCGTCGCCCGTAAGGAGGGCGTCCATCGTGTCGACGTTGCTGAGCAAGAACTCCTGTTTGGCATCGTCGAGGACCACGAGGCTCTGGAAATGGACGTTGTACAGCTCTGTCGTGTTGCCCGAAGTCGAACTGGCGGCACGGATTGCGAATACCGTGGCGACGGCCATGAGACCGATGGCGACGGCGAAACTGGCGAGCAGTTTCGTGCGGATGGAAAGATCGTTGAACCAGGTCACGCGGATGACGCCCCCGAAATTTGTTCGCGGAGCATGAATCACCGCGGCGAGCATTCCTCGCTGTCTGAGTGTCGCCCGCTGGCTATCGCGCGCTTATCGGGGATCCGCCGGATAAGGCCGGGCTGCCGTGCCCATCCGCCGGGCGGCAGGTCGGGGGAAATGGCTTCTAAACGGCCGCCGCAGCGCTTAGTTCGCGTTCCCGCCGCAACTCACCCCGCCAACCGAAACCGCGTGCGACGTGGTGAGCACCTGGCCGGTGGTGAAATAAGCCGTCATCGAAACCGTGTAACACCCGGGCGAGTTGGGCGTGAAACTCACGCCAGGCGAAATATTCTCTGGCCCGTTCGGTGTAACCCACGAGCGGCTGAGCGAGGCGGGGGAGGATGCGTCGACCAGTACAACCGGTACGCCAACTTCGCCGGTCGTCGGCCCAGCGATGGCGGCATAGGGGCCGCTCGGGGTCGGCGTGGCGCTTGGCGTCGGCACGGCCGTCGGCGTGGAAGTGGGCTCCGGGGTCGAGGTCGAGGTG
>JBATAT010000202.1:0-4670 GCA_049662005.1 Tepidiformaceae bacterium | reverse complement strand
CGGTTGTGGGGTGGGTGAGCGCGAATGGTATCGACAGCGGGATCGTTCGATGCTGGGCGACAGCCCACCCCGCCATGGCTGGCGGGTACTGACTTGCATCGCCTGTCGCGATGCCTCGATCGGTTGTGGTGTTCCGGGCCCGGAATTGTTGGATCTGAGCGGGCCGGGCGTGGCCCTGTTTCAGTTTCGCGGGGTGGAAACCCGGGCCCAGTTGTTCGTTGTGAAGATGTCTTCATCCATCGGGCTGCGTTCGCCGAGTGCGAATCGGAAGCCGGCCACGGCGCCGATCATGGCTGCGTTATCCGTGCAGAACTTCGCCGGGGGGATGCGAACGGGGACGGGACAGCGCTTCTGGAGTTCTTCGCGCAGGCGAAGGTTGGCCGCGACACCCCCGGCGACGAGCACGTTCTTCGCGCCGAGTTCCCGCGCGAGGCGCGAGGTCTTGCCAGCCAGGACGTCGACGACGGCTTCCTGGAACTCCCATGCGAGGTCTTCTGTGCGGTGCTTCTCTTCTCGAACCGCGTGGAGGGCCGCGGTCTTCAGGCCGCTGAAACTGAAATCGAACGTTCCCTGCATCCAGGCGCGCGGCAGTTGGAGCGAGGTCTTTTCGCCTTCAAGTGCCTTCTTCGCCACGTGCGGACCACCCGGGAAGGGCAGCCCGAGGAGCCGGCCGACCTTGTCGAAGGCTTCGCCGGCAGCGTCATCGCGGGTGCCGCCGAGGCGCTCGTACTGGCCGTGCGAACGCATGAAGACGAGATCGGTGTGGCCGCCCGAGACTACCAGGCAGAGCGCGGGAAACTCGGGTTCGACGCCTTCGACCAGCCAGTTCGCGTAGATGTGCCCTTCGAGGTGGTTGATACCAAGGAAGGGGAGTTCGCGTCCGAAGGCGATGGCCTTGGCGGCGTTGTAGCCCACGAGCAGCGAACCGGCGAGGCCAGGGCCTTTCGTCCCGCCCACCGCATCGACCTCGTCGAGGGTGATATTGGCGGTTTCGAGCGCTTCCTTCACGACGGGAACGATGTTGCGAAGGTGCTGGCGGCTGGCGACTTCGGGGACGATGCCGCCGTACCTGGCATGCAGGTCGACCTGGGAGGCGACGATCGAGGAATGCACGATGCGGCCATCTTCGATGACGGCGGCCGCAGTTTCGTCGCACGAGCTTTCGATTGCAAGGACTTTCACAAGTTCAGGGTAGCGGCGCCAGCGAGGACGTGCGAGAGCCATTCGCGGCAGACTTGTGGACGATTCGACTGCGCGATTGGCACCTGCCCGGGCGATTGGGGAAGCGTAGCGCCTCTCGTCAGCAGCGCCCTGTGAGATCGTGTTCGATCGACAGTCAGCGCCGGCAACTGGCCGCGCGATCGAGGAGCAATTTGCGTTCGCGCACATTCTTCGTCATCCCGGCCGCGCGCTGGAATTCGGCTTCGGCTTCCGCCAGCCGCCCCACCTTGAAAAGGAAGTCTCCGCGGACGCTCGGGAGGAGATGGTAGTTCTGAAGTGACCGCTCGCCCGCGAGACCATCGACGATGGTTAGCCCGGCACCCGGGCCGAAGGCCATGGAGACGGCGACTGCCCGGTTGAGTTCGACGACTGGCGAAGGCGCGATGGCTGCGAGGGCATCGTAAAGGGTCACGATTCGCCGCCAATCAGTTTCGTCGGCAGTGCGGGCACGGGCATGGCAGGCAGCGATGGAAGCCTGGAGCGCATACGGCCCCAAACGATCCTCCAACGCTTCTGCACGCGACAGTGCAACGAGACCGCGGCGAATGAGAAGGTGATCCCAGCGGGCGCGATTCTGATCCAGGAGGAGGACTGGCTCGCCGGTGGCGCTGACGCGCGCCTTCGTCCGCGACGCCTGGATCTCCATGAGCGCAACCAGACCGTGAACTTCGGACTCATTCGGGGCCAGGCCCGCAAGGATGCGCCCAAGCCGGAGTGCATCTTCGCAGAGGCCGGGCCGAAGCCAGTCGTCGCCTGATGTGGCGGAATAGCCTTCGTTGAAAATGAGGTAGACGACTTCGAGGACCGAGGCGAGGCGACCACGAAGCTCTGGGCCGCCCGGGACTTCGAACGGAATCCTCGCCTCACTGAGCGTTCGTTTCGCGCGGACAATCCGCTGGGCGATCGTGGGTTCGGCCACGAGGAAGGCACGCGCTATCTCGAATGTCGTGAGGCCACCCAGGAGCCGGAGTGTCAGCGCGACGCGCGCCTCCGTGGAGAGCACGGGGTGGCAGGCTACGAACATGAGCCGCAAAAGGTCGTCGCTCACTTCCTCGGTCGCTTCATCGAATTCGGCCATGATCGCCTCCTGCCGGTCGACGAACTCGCGGCCCAACTGGCCCTGGCGCTGGGCGAATCGCTCATTCCGGCGAAAGAGGTCGATCGCGCGGTGCTTCGCGGTCGCCATGAGCCATGCCCCGGGATTGCGCGGGGTACCCTCGGCCGGCCACTGTTCGAGGGCAGCGACGAGCGCATCCTGAGCCAGTTCTTCGGCCAGGCCGATGTCGCCGGTGAATCGCGCGAGGCCCGCAATGAGCCTCGCCGATTCGATCTTCCACACGGCTTCGACCGCCCGATTGGCATCCTGGCCGGTCATGCTCGCGGCGGAAACGCAGGCTCGGGGTGCATTTCGCGGACTTCGATTTCACCGTCCCCACCGAGGACCATGAACCGCTTGGCGATGTCGATGGCAACGGTCCTATCCGGGACGTCGACAACTGCGAACCCAGCGATCACTTCCTTCGCTTCGGTGAACGGACCATCGATCAGTTCGAAATCCTCGCCGGATCTGCGGATCTTCAGGCCGCTGGCGCTGGAGAGGACCCCATCGGCCGCCAGAAGGTAGCCGCGTTCGCCCATTTCGCTCATGAAGGCGCCCATCGCGTCGATCTCCTCCTGGCTGGGAGTGACATCCGCCTCTGTCGCGGAACGAAAAATCATCAGGTATCGCATCTCGATTGTTCCTTCTTTCTGGCGCCTGGTTACTTCTGCTGCGATTCGATTTGCGCGCGCAGTTTGTCTTCCTGGGCGCGAAGTTCGGGCGTGAATTCCTCGCCGAAGTCCTCGGCTTCGAAGAACGGCCGGATCTCGAGTTGGCTCTCGCGAGAGCCGTCGAACGGGCAACGCTTGGCCCACTCGATAGCTTCGTCCATCGATTTCACCTGCCAGATCCAGAAGCCCGCGATGAGTTCTTTCGTCTCAGCGAACGGCCCATCGACGACTGTCCGCTTGCTGCCCGAAAACGTGATCCGGGCACCCTTCGAGCTGTCCTTTAGCCCGTCGCCGGCAAGCATAATGCCGGCCTTCACCAGTTCTTCGTTGAAGGCGCCCATCTCGGCGAATTCTTGCGCGCTCGGCATTTGGCCGGCTTCAGATTCGGGTGTCGCTTTGACGATGACCATAACTCTCATTTGTTGTTCTCCTTCGGATTTGCGAAGCATTGTGAACGGCTTCTACGAGTGCGTCGTTTGAGGACGCGCCAGATCGACATCAGTCCAAGAATTTTTTCGATCATCCCATGCGCGGCACGTGCGCCAGCAAAAATCGTACAGCGTGAGTTCAACCCTCTGAAAAGGAACACCATATGGGTATGCAGACGCGCCACCGACGCCTGCGCTTGTCGAGAGAGCCCTGTCGCCGCTACAGCGTCTCGTCGCACTCCATCGCCACGATGTCATCCAGCGTTTCGCGGCGCGAAATCAAGCTGGCCTGTCCATTCTCCCAGTAGACCTGGGCGGCGCGGCCGAGGGACACGTAGTTCGAGGACATAGCCGCGCCATAAGCACCGGCATCGTGCAGGACGATGAGGTCGCCAGCGTCGGGGCGGGGCAGGCTGCGGGGCTCCAGCAGTTCGTGCTCATCACGCGTGAAGACGTCACCGCTTTCGCAGAGCGGCCCGGCCACCACGAACGGCTCTTCGGCGCGATCCTCACCCTGTCCAACGACCGAAATCCGGTGGTAGGAGCCGTACATCGCGGGGCGGATGAGGTCGTTGAAGCCGGCATCGGTCATGATGAACTCATGGCCGGGGCCCTTCTGATTGGCGCGGGTCGCCTTGATATCGGTCACACGCCCCACGAGCGCGGCCATACCGGCGACCGGGTAGCGCCCGGGTTCGATTTCGACGCGTACCTGGCGCCCGGCGGCTTCGGAGAGCGCGCGCTGAGCTTCGACAAGGATGACCTGGTAGTTCGGAAGGTTGTAAGCAGGGGCATCGGGACGGTAGGCGTGGGGGATGCCGCCGCCGAGGTTCACTGCATCAGCATCGGGATAGGCCGCCATGAGCTCTTCGAAGACCTCGGCGAGGTGGCGCATATTGCGGTCGAACTCCTCGATCTGCGGGCCGGTGCCCACGTGCGCGTGGAGGGCGACCACAGGGAAGCCGGCATCTTTGGCCATCGCACCCGCGACCGCATGGTCTTCGTACCAGATGCCGTGCTTCGACGACGGTCCACCGGTATCGCATGCCTGGACGTGGCCGTGGCCGAACCCAGGGTTAATGCGCAGGGCGATCGGCCCACGATATCCCGCTTCCGAGAGCTGACGAATCATGCCCGCTGAGCCAACATTTGGCAGCACCCCGTTTTCGACGACCACCTGGAGCGCGTTGTCGCGGAAAACATCGGCGGTGTACATGACCACGGGCGGCTCGTGGCCCATCGCGAAGCCAG
>JBATAT010000201.1:0-2866 GCA_049662005.1 Tepidiformaceae bacterium | reverse complement strand
CTGGCGGTCGCCGTGAGAGACGCGGTTCACATCGGCGACGGTGACTTCGCCGCCTGCATCGCGCGTGTAGAGCGCAAGCTTGTCGAGTTCGTTGGCGATGCTGAGCGTGTCGCCCTGCAGGAGGTTGGCAAGGAGCTGGACCGGATCTGATTCTGGGGGGCGTTCTTCGTAGTCCTCGAAATCGCCGCCTCCGCGCTTGAAGCGGATCCCGCGCAGTGCGCCCTCTTCCATGATGTAGCGGAGGAGGTTCTCTTTCTCGAGCGCCGGGTGCTCTTCGACGCTCGCCCCGGGAACCTTCGCCAATTCGGCCACCAGCGGATTGGTCTTGCTCACGGTACGCTGGCGGCCCTCGACGAGGAACGGCTGGCCGAAGAAAACGAGCGTCGTCGTCTCGGGGATGCCTTTCGCGAGTTCTTCCGGGAGCTGCGCCCAGGGGCCAAGGCTGCGAGATCCCCGCGGCCCGCCGCGGCTTTCGTACCGTTCGAGCAGGTGCTCGACGATCACCAGCCGGCGCGGCGCGAGGAAGGGCGGCGCCATGCACGGGCCGAGGACATCGTTCACTTTCGCATCGCGACCGTCGACCGTCGACATGTTCGTGACAAGCATCCCGCTGCCGCCATCGGCCTCATCTTTGAGTTCCTGGAGGCGGCGGCGCATCGCGAGTTCGTTGGCGCCGAAGAGAATGATGATCACGCTGTTAGCCTAGCCGCCCGGCCGGACGGATGCACCGTTTCAGGCCCGAAATTCAGGCTGCATCGGCCATCTCCGCGCGCGCCCGGACGCGCGGCGGCGCCTCAGGTTTGCGTGCGAGCAGGAAGAACACCGAGCCGGCCAGGGCAATCATCGCCAGGATGTCGAAGCCGATCCGGTAGTTGCCCGTGCGGTCGTAGACGAACCCGGCGATCAGTGGCCCACTGATCGTGCCGAAGATGATGACCATGTTCGAAGCGCCCATGATCTTGCCGAAGGCAGAGCGCCCGAAGTAATCCGCCCGGATGGCCGTCATCTGCGGGCCGCGCCAGCCCCAGGCGAGACCATGGATCACCGTGAACGCGGCGACCATCCAGAAGTTGACTGCGTGTGAGAGCACGAGCAGGCCGACGCAGTGCATGACCATGCAGGTGACCACGAGCATCCGCTTGTTGACGCGGTCGCCCATGATCCCGCCGCTAATGTTCCCCACCATGAAAACGAACGTGAGCATCAGCACCACGGTCGAGGCCTGGCCGAGGCTGTAGCCCTGGCTCTCCTGGACGTGCGAGACGAGGTGGACGCCCATCGCCGAAACAACGAACAGTGCCGACGTATGGCCGAGCGCGATCAGCCAGAACGCCCGCGTACGGATCGCCTCACCGACTGTGAAGTCATCTTCGCCGGGGTTTCGCACCCGGCCGTTGGAATCCAGCGCCAGCGGCGGGCGCGGTTCGCCATCCGGTTCGAGCCCCTTTTCGTGCGGGTGATGGCGGTAGAGCTGCGTCAACGGCAGGCCGACGGCCCAGACGATGAAACCCGACATGAGCGCCGTCTGCCGCCAGCCGAACTCCTCCATCGAAAGCGCGGTCAGTGGAACGAGGACCCCGCCCAGCCCGAAGCCCGCCGACGTGAGGCTGATCGCCGTCGCCCGCCGGCGTTCGAACCAGTTCACGACGGCGGTGGTCGCTGTCAGGAAGCCGCACATGCTCGCACCAACCGACATCACGAGGAACGCCCCGTAGAACGTCAGCAACGACTGGACCTGGCTGAACAGGATGAAGCCCGTGCCGAGGACGAGAACACCGGTCGTCGCGACCTTGCGCGGGCCGAACCGGTCGATCATGAAGCCGTGAATTGGGCCGAGAACACCGCTCTCCGCTTCGCGCAGGGAGGATGCTGCCGCAAGGCTCGTCTTGCTCCAGCCGAAATCATCGCGAAGGAGCACAACGTAGGCGCCGTAGGCCTGGCCCATCAGCGCCGCGACTGTCATCTGGAGCCCGCCACCGGCGAAGACGATCCACCAGCCGTAGAAGATCGAACGTGGCCGCCAGATTCGCGCGGACTGACCCCGAGCGGTGGATTCGGCCAAGACTATCTCCACTATCGAGGTTGAATTCGGAGTGTAACGACGAACTGGGAACAGGAAATGGTGAACCCGCAGATCGCGCCGCTAACGCCGCCGCATCAGAAGCGCCGCGAACCCGGCGATAACCAGGGCGCCCGCGGCGAGAGCCGCAGCCCAGATGGCGATTCGCATCGAACCATCATCGCGAGCGTCACCGGTAGCTGGCGGAGCGGGGGAAACCGTAGCGGTCGGCGCGGTGCGCGTCGGGTCGGCCTCACTGGGGACAGTGGATGGCGTGGGCTTCCCCTCTTCGCCCGGCGGCGGTGGCCCGTTTCCGCAACTCGTGTTGGCGGCCGGGACGGCCAGCGTCAGCAAATACGCGTTCACGACGCCGTCGATGCACGAATCCCCCTGGGCGTAGATCGTGTGCCCCTCGCCCCGGTGGGTTACCAGGATCCCGGATTCGAGCTGTTCACTGAGCGCCTTGCCCCACTCATACGGAGTCGCCGGGTCGTTGGTGGTGGAGATCACGACGATCGGTGGAGCGCCCTCGGCCCGGGGCGCCTGCAGAGGGTCGGGAGTCGCCTTCCAGAATGCGCAGGTCAGCCCGGAGGTAGCAGCCGAAGGGCCGAAGGTCGGCGCATCCTTTGCGAATTCCTCCCCGAGCGACCGGAATGCGTTGGGGTCTTTCGGGCATTCCTCATCCACGTAGTTCACAGCGGCATTCGCCTCCATGAGGTTCGGGTAGTCGCCGTTGCTTTCGCGCTGGAGATAGGAATCGGTGAGTTTCACGAGGCCAGCGCCATCGCCATCGAGGGCGTCTTCGAG
>JBATAT010000200.1:0-7189 GCA_049662005.1 Tepidiformaceae bacterium | reverse complement strand
GGCATCGGCATGGCGCACAGCGACGCCTACGCCGTCGATGCCGCCGATGAACTGCTGCCTGCCGAACCCGATGCACTGGCCGAGTTGCTTGAGTTCCTCGTGGACTGACGTGCCGGGGTTACGTCGGGTCGATCCGGTGCCAGACACGCATCAGGACGAGTCCGATGCCGAAGACGATGAGCAGGACAATTCCCATCGGCACGATTGTGTGGCCCCAGCCGATTCCGGCGCCATCGTCGTCGCTCGCAGCGGGCACTGCGTACTGGCCCGTGAGCGCACGGATTCGTGCGATTAGAGCTGTTTCTGCGAGCGTCTGCGGGGATCCGCCTCCGTTCGTCGCCACTCCATCCGTCAGCCAGAAAACACGACCGGCGGAGGGCCAGTCCAGCACGCCACCGGTGGCTCCCAGGAACGCTACAACGCGTTGGCCTTCGCTGAGCCGCGGGAGGGCACAGTCCGGGAGCGGATTGGGGTAACGCGGACGAATCGGTTCGTTCGAAGCAGCCCCGAGCAGAAATACCGAAGGTTCGATTCGCATCAACGCCCCACCGTGCTCCTCTCGAATCGTACCCACGACGATGACCGAGGAATCGGCCACAGCCGGGGCCAGGTGGTCAGGGTCAACGTCCAGGCAGGGTTCCGCTGCCGAGGCAGACGAAGAAACAGCGGCTCCCGCGAGGAAAGCCGCTGTTATCAAGAACACAAGGAACGAAGAGCTAAGCCTGCGACTGCGCAAACTGGTAAATCTTCCCTTCGGTCTTAATCGCCGGTGCGACGACCATTTCGGCCTGCTGGAATTCGCGGATGGTGTGCGCGCCACACATGCCCATCGATGTGCGCAGAGCACCAACCAGGTTTTCCGTGCCATCGGTGCGGCTGGTTGGGCCGTAAAGCGCCTTCTGGATGGTTGTCGAGACGCCAACCGCGACACGCGTGCCGCGCGGAAGGTTCGCGTGCGGCGTGGCCATGCCCCAGTGATACCCGCGGCCCGGCGCTTCGATGGTGGCCGCGAACGGCGAACCCATCATGATGCCGTCGGCGCCGCTGGCGAAGCACTTGCAGACGTCGCCACCCGTGCGAATCCCGCCATCGGTGATGATCGGCACGTAGCGCCCGGTCTCCTTGAAGTAGAAGTCCCGGGCGGCAGCGCAATCGATCGTCGCGGTGACCTGTGGGACGCCCATACCGAGCACCTCACGGCTCGTGCAGGCAGCTCCCGGTCCGACGCCGACAAGCACGCCGGCGACGCCGGTGCGCATGATTTCCAGTGTTGCATTGAAACCGACCGTGTTACCGACGACGACGGGAATGTGGATGTCCTTGAACAATTTGTCGAAGCGAAGGCCTTCGGAGCTGTTCGATTCGTGGCGGGCCGTGGTCACAGTGCTCTGGACGACGAGGATATCCGCGCCGGCTTCCTGGATGAGGGCTGCGTACTTCTTCGTGTTCATCGGAGTCAGCGAGACCGCGGCAACGGCCCCACCGGCGCGCATCTCGTGAATGCGCTTGGCGATGAATTCTTCCTGGATCGGCTGGGCGTACGCTTCCTGGAGCAGGCGCGTGGCTTCATCGCGACTCGCGGCCGCGACCTGTTCGAGAATGCCGGTCGGGTCGTCGTATTTCGTCCAGACGCCTTCGAGGTTCAGCACCGCGAGGCCGCCGGCCTTGTGCATCGCGATGGCGAAATTCGGATCGACCACGGCGTCCATCGCCGAAGCGAGGAACGGGATCTCGAAATGGTGAGGCCCGATGTCGAGTCCCAGTTCTGCCAGTTCAGGATTGATTGTGACGTCACCGGGTACGATGGCAACCTCATCGAAGCCATAGGCGCGGCGGAGTTGCTTGAACTTTGGTGCGGCGAAATCGTTTTCTGCAAACGGCGCAGGGCCGCTCTCCGAAACTTCGGAGGCGGCGGAGGAAAAGTTGAGAGCAGTACTCAAGTCAGCGCAATCCCGGGGGTGGAGTTCTATCGAGTGTAGAAAGAACCCCTTGGGGGGTCAACACAAATCAGTGTCACTCATTCGGTTATGTGCAATGCCGATTATGGATTGCGTGAATGACCGAGACTGAGTCGCCCGGTCTTTATGTCGTCGCCACCCCAATCGGGAACCTCGGGGATCTTTCCGAACGGGCGATCCGCGTGCTCAAGATCGCTCAAATCGTGGCTGCCGAAGACACACGAACGAGCGGCTTCCTGGTAAAGCGAGCCGGCGGCCAGGGCAAAATGGTGAGCCTGACGGAGCACAACGTCGATGCGAGAACCCCCGGACTCCTGGAGGCGGCCGAGACCCGGATCGTCGCGCTCGTTTCCGATGCCGGGACGCCCGTCATCGCCGATCCAGGTGCGCGGCTCATCGAAGCTGCGCACCGTGCCGGCGTGCGAGTCCTCCCCATTCCCGGTCCTTCCGCATTGGCCGCCGCTATCTCCGTATCGGGCTTTGAAGGCTCGGACGTGCATTTTCTCGGGTTCCTTCCGAAGGGCCGCGGCGAACGGGTTGCGCGGCTCACCTCGGCCGCCGCTGGCGCGGGGGTGCTCGTGTTTTTCGAAAGCCCACATCGGCTGAAAGCGACGCTCGCAGAACTCGCCGAACACCTCGCGAATCCGGAAGTTGTGGTCTGCCGGGAGCTGACGAAGCTGCACGAAGAGGTGGTGCGGGGCAGAGCAGACGAGTTGGCGGAGCGGTTCGATACGGTCCGCGGTGAATGCACTGTGGTCGTCCGGTGCGCCCGGCAATCAGCGCCAGCCGGTTCTCCCATCGATGCCACCGCGCTCCTCGACGCGATGAAGCGCGCCGGCGCGAAACGCTCGAATGCGGCTACGGAGGTCGCGCGCCTGACAGGCGCGAAGCGCGACGAACTCTATGCCCACTGGGATGCGCTCTGACGGCCCGAGCGGGTCTGCTGTGCTAGACTCAAACCTACTCTTTCCCTCCAGGTAGCTTCGTGCCCGAACGGATTCTCGTCTGCGTAGGATGGCCCTACGCGAACTATTTGTTGCACGTCGGCCAGGCCGCCGGCGCATACTTGCCATCGGACATTTTCGCGCGCTACCAGCGGCTCAGCGGCAAGGATGTCCTGATGGTCTCGGGGTCCGATTCCCACGGAACCCCAATTACGATGGCCGCCGATAAAGAGGGCGTCGATCCCCAGGTCATCGTGGACCGCTACCACGCGAAAATCCTCGAAGTCTGGGATCGGTTCGGAATCTCCTTCGACCTCTACACCACGACACTGACGAAGAATCACTACGAAGTTACCCAGGACGTCTTCCTTCGCCTGAAAGAACATGGCCTGCTCTACCCGAAAACCGAGGAGTACCTCTTCGACCCCGAAGCTGAGCGATTCCTTCCTGATCGTTATGTTGAAGGAACATGCCCCAATTGTGGCTACGAAGATGCGCGCGGCGACCAGTGCGATAACTGTGGGAAGACGCTCGACGCCGTCGAGCTGATTAACCCGCGGAGCAAGATCTCCGGCGCGACGCCCATCCTGAAGCCTTCGGAACACTACTTTCTGAAGCTTACCGCGATGGAAGACCGCCTCAAGGAGTGGGTGAGTAAGCAGGCGCACTGGAGGCGCAACGTCCTCAACTTTACGCTCGGTATGTTGAATGAAGGGCTTAAAGACCGGGCGATCACACGCGACATTTCCTGGGGCGTGCCTGTCCCGGTCGAAGGGTACGAAAACAAGCGTATCTACGTCTGGTTCGACGCCGTGATTGGCTATCTCTCTGCCAGCAAGGAGTGGGCGAGGGCCAGCGGCGACCCGGAAGCGTGGCGGCTCTACTGGGAAGACCCGGCTGTGCGCTCCTACTACTTCATCGGTAAGGACAACATCCCCTTCCACACGGTCATCTGGCCGATGATGCTGATGGGTTACGGCGGTCTCAACGTCCCCTACGACGTGCCCGCGAACCAGTATGTGAATTTCTCAGCGACACAGAAGCAGAGCAAGTCCAAGGGCACCGGCAACTGGATGCTGGAGCTGCTGGATACCTACGCGCCCGACGTCGTGCGCTTCTACCTGACCATGGTGCTGCCCGAAACGAACGACACCGAATTCCGCGAAGAAGACCTTATCCGCGCCAACAACGACATTCTGATCGCAACCTGGGGCAATCTTGCAAACCGCGTGATCTCAATGATCCATCGCAATTTCGACGGCATCGTGCCCGAGACTGGCGCCCTGTCGCCCGAGTCGACTGCGATCATTCAGGAAGCGCACGCGGCGTTCGCAACCGTCGGCAAAGAGATTAACGAATGTCACTTCCGGGCGGCACTGCAAGAGACGATCCGGCTCGCACAGACCGCGAACAAGTATCTCGATGAGCGAGCGCCATGGAAGGCCGTGAAGACCGACATGGCTCATGCGGCGGAAACGCTGGCAACGGCCTTGAACGTCATCAACGCGCTGAAGGTTCTCCTCCACCCGGTCCTCCCATTCTCCACCGTGCAACTGCATGCAGACCTCGGTGTCGAGGGCGAACTCATCGACCATGGCTGGAGCTACCGCGAAGTCCCCGCAGGGACGAAGCTCGCACCAGCCCGGCCGCTCTATGTGAAGATCGATACCGAACCCGTGGGTGCTGGTGCATGACCGGAGCCTTCGACACTCACTGCCACATCCAGGACCCGAAACTGATCGATGGCTTCGACGGCTTGATCGAACGAGCGCGATTGGCGGGAGTCGAGGGCATGGCGTTGTGTGGTTACGATGCGGCGTCCAACGAACTTGCACTGGAACTGGCCGCGCGTTCGCCCCTGCTGTTCCCGGCGGTCGGCTTCCACCCCCACGAAGCAGATGACGTGACGTCCGCGATGCTGACCGAACTCGAGTCGCAAGCAGCACTCCCCGAAGTCGTCGCGATCGGCGAGATCGGCCTCGATTCCTACCGCAACCTCTCGAGTGCCGCGAACCAGCGCAAACTCCTCGATGCGCAACTGGAAATCGCGCTCCGCGTAGGCAAACCCGTGTGCGTGCATTCGCGTTCGGCCGAAGCCGTGATCTACGAACACCTCGGACCGTATGCCAGCCGGGCACGCGCCAGTGGCATGGCCGTCCCGGGCGTGATGCATTGCTTCGGTGGCACCTTCGAACAGGCCCAGCCGTATCTCGAAGCCGGGTTCGTCGTGTCGGTCTCCTGCACGGTCACCTACCCAAAAAACGATACGACGCAGCGCCTGGCTCAGCTCGTGCCGCTGGATTCGCTGGTCATCGAGACGGATAGCCCGTACCTTCCGCCACAGGTGAAGAGGGGCAAACTGAACGAGCCCGCAAACGTGGTCGAGGCGGCGCGCGCAGTCGCGGCACTCCGGCAGCTGTCGTTGGAAGAGGTGCTGGAAGCCACGACGAGGAACGCCGAGCGCCTGTTCGGGCTACGCGTCGCGAAGCCGGTGGGTGCCGCATGACCCAAACACCGCTGAAACCGCTCTATTGGCCGGTCCACGAAGACATGATCCTCGTCGAGGACCTCCTCGAATCGACCAAACAGGTGGATCTTGGGCCGCTGAAGCGCATGCTCGATCACGCGCTCGAGGCACGTGGTAAGCGACTCCGGCCCGCGCTCGTGCTGCTGGCCGGCAACCTCGGCGACTACGACTTGAACAAGCTCGTGCCGCTCGGCGCCGCCATCGAGCTCCTCCATACCGCAAGCCTCGTGCACGACGACGTGGTCGATGGTGCTTCGAGCCGGCGCGGTCGGCCGACGACGAACGCGGTCTTCGACAATGCAATTACCGTGCTCCTCGGCGACTACATGTTCGCCAACGCAGCGGAGATGGTGACGCGTACCGGCAGCCTGCAGGTCACCAGGCTCTTCGCGCTCGCCCTCATGAAAATGACCAGCGGCGAACTCGATCAGGACGCAGCCGCCTTCGATGTCGGCAAAGACGTCCAGCAGTACCTCTGGCGAATCGGCGGAAAAACGGCCGCGCTCATCGCGAACGCGACCGAAGGCGGCGCAGTCCTGGGCAAAAGCGACGAGCGCACCGTGGAGGCCATGCGCACCTATGGATATAGCCTCGGCATGGCCTTCCAAATCGTCGACGACATTCTGGACTTCACCGGTGACGAAGAGTTGATGGGCAAGCCCGTCGGAAGCGACCTGCTCGAAGGTACCGTCACACTGCCGGGCCTGCTGTTCATCGATCGTTACCCGCGCGACAACCCGATCAAGCGGTTCTTCACCGCACGTCGCGAGAGGCACCTCCGGCTCCAGGAAGCGATCGACGCGATCCTCGCTTCCGATGTCATCGGCGCATCGATGGACATCGCCCGCGACTATGTCCGGCGCGCGACGGAAGCCATCGAATTCCTGCCGGAATCAGAAACCAAGGACTGTCTGATCGACCTCGGCGAGTACGTACTGAACCGCCGCTCCTAGGCTTGCCGATTACGACCCGAGGTTGTCCGGCGCGTGGATGGGCGTGCCCTTCGTTAGCCCCGAACCACGGTCGAGCACTTTGGTGACGTCGGATGGAGCAACCGGGTTGCGGTAGGCATCAATCAGTTCACCCTTGGCTGCGAGCCGCTTCATTTCCTTGATGTCTTCTTTTTCGGCCTTCGTCTTCCGCGGTTTGGGCTGCGGCTTGTTGATCTCCGGATGCTCGTTCGGGCGCCCGCTCGAAACCAGCTTGTTGACCTTCTGGCCCAGGTGGTAGAACTTCCCATCGTCCGGAATCCGGCGAGGATACCCATCGCGATAGGTGAACGCCGCGAACGACGTCGGCATGATGCGCCCCGCGTCCTTGTAGCACTGCGGGCAGGGAACCGGCTCGGTCGCTTCGCGAATCGGCCGAAGCTCTTCGAAGATCCCGTTGCATGGCTGGCAGAAGTATTCGTACAAAGGCATAAAGGATTAGTCCCGTTCAGGTTCCAGATGTGAGGTCAATTGTACATGGCTTGCTGGTTCGGGATCGGGAAGGTGTAAAGAGCCCGCCAGCGAATCCAGATATCGCCCGGAATTCGTCTCACGATCGAGCACAGCCCGAATCGCCTCCCCGAGGCAGCGTTGGAGTTCGCCTTCGAGTTCGATGGCAAGCCGTAGCCCGGCGAACTCGCCCAGGGTTCCGTTGGCGGCGAAGCGCAGGACCTTCATTGCCCGGACGCTGATAATTCGCCCCGACCCGGCGGCGCCGCGACACGCCTCGCAGACGAGTCCCCCGGATCCCACCGAAAACAACGCCTCCGC
>JBATAT010000199.1:0-4649 GCA_049662005.1 Tepidiformaceae bacterium | reverse complement strand
GGCTTCCTGCGATCGGCATTCGCCCCGGCCATGCGCCTGCGGCACATCATGTGATGGTGGCGGCACCCGGGTGATTAAGCGGGGGCCGAGCCCCGCGACTCCTACGGATCGTCCCACCATTTGCACCACGTGTGGGGCCAATCTTGTTCGCCTTCGACGAGGCCCGCGGCTACAGGGTTGCGGATGATGTAGACGATCGTTTCTTCGTAGTCGCGTTCATCCCGGCAGGTTCGATCCCACATGCCGGGCTGCCAGATCGGGCCGAAGTGGCCGGCTTCGCGCGCCAACCGGGAGGTCCATGACTTCCAATTGCGAACAAAGGAGATGATGTCTTGCTCGCGCGGGCTGACCAGCAGATGGAGGTGGTCAGCCATCAGGCAGGCGGCGTGAAGTTCGATGCGCATTGCCGTTCGTTGTTCGAGAACCGATTTCCAGATGGTGTCGGCCACCGGTCGAGCGAATGCGTTGACATCGGGGTGTGCGGCGATTGTGAGGTGAAACGAGAGGCCGGGGTTCGCGTAATGCGATTTGTCGGCGAGACGTGTGCTCTTGGGGAATCGCATCGCGGCCGAATTCTACGTCACCACGCAGGAGTCGCGGGGCTCAGCCCCCGTTTACTGACATGCACGCCGGCTTCCCTGCACAAACGGTCATACACACGCCCGAGTCGCAGGGCTCAGCCCCCGCTTACCGACAAGCATGCCGACTTCCCTACACAAACGGTCATACACACGCCGGAGTCGCGGGGCTCGGCCCCCGCTTAGGCCCGGCAGGGCCAGCACCAAAGTCCCGATGTCTGCCCTATCGGAGCCACCGTCCCTTCCCACCATCACGAAGGCCACGAAGAACGCAAAGCTCACGAAGTGTTCCCAGTTCCCGGTTCCCAGTTCATAATCCCGCGCATGTCGAAACTCACCTTTCCTGATGGCTTCCAGTGGGGTGCCGCCACCGCCTCCTACCAGATCGAGGGTGCCCACCGCGAAGACAACCGCGGCCTCTCCATCTGGGACACCTTCACCCACCAACCGGGAACGATCGCCGATGGCGCCACTGGCGATGTCGCCTGCGACCACTACCACCGTTACCCGGAAGATATCGACCTCATGGCCGAAATCGGCCTCCAGGCCTATCGGTTCTCCGTTTCCTGGTCGCGCGTCATGCCCTTTGGGAAGGGCGCGATCAACGAGAAGGGCCTCGAGTTCTACGACCGCCTCATCGACGGACTGCTCGCGAAGAACATCGAACCGATGCTCACGCTGTACCACTGGGACTTGCCCCAGTCGCTCCAAGACCTCGGGGGCTGGGCGAACCGTTCCATCACCGATTGGTTCGCCGACTACGCGAGCCTGCTCTTCGAACGCTACGGCGACCGCGTCAAGAAGTGGGTCACCCTCAACGAACCGCGCATCTTCACCGAGTTCGGGCACCGCGCAGGCGTCATGGCCCCAGGCATCAAGGACGTAGCGATCTTCGCCCGCACCGTCCACCACGCCCACCTTGCCCACGGCAAGGCCGTGCAGGCGTTCCGGGCGAGCGGCAAGGGCGGCGAGATCGGCATCACGAACGCCAACTCCAGCTACGAACCCGCCGACGACACCCCCGAAACGGCAGCCGCCGTCGAACTTGCCCGCGACTTCGATTCCCGCCTCTTCCACAGCCCAGTCTTTGGCAGGGGCTACCCCCAGAGCGTGGTGGACTACCATCTTGCCCGGAACGCTCCCTTCCCGGTCGAGCCGGGCGACATGGCGATCATCGCCAGCCCAACCGACTTCCTCGGTCTTAACCTCTACTCGCGCCAGCTCATCCAGGCGGCGCCCGGCCGCGGCGTCGGTTTCGCCTTCGCTGCTCCGCGCCTGCCGTTGCTCCCGATGGGGTACGAAGCCGCACCACACTCGCTCGGCGACTTCGTGCGCTGGGTTTCGAACGAATACGGCAAACCAAAGATCTACATCACCGAAAACGGCGTCTGCGACAACACCGAACCCGGGTCCGATGGCGAAATCAACGATTCGACCCGGATCGAACTGCTCGGCGGTTTCCTGCAGGGCCTGCACGGGGCGATCCAGGATGGCTGCGATGTTCGCGCCTACTACCAGTGGTCACTGCTCGATAACTTCGAATGGGCCTACGGCAACACGAAGCGCTTTGGCATGGTCTTCACCGATTTCGATTCCTTGAAGCGAACCCCGAAGAAGAGCGCCGCCTTCTATGCCAATGTCATCCGCAACAACGGTCTGGACGACTAGCCGCGGCGTGCCCATTGGAGCCGCTGACCAACGCCAATCGCGCGGTGGCGCACTCGCAGTACAATGCCTTTCGTGGATGGATTTACCGTAAACGAAGTCAGTGGGCTCCGTTCCCCTGTGGTCATCATGGCCTTCACCGGCTGGAGCGATACCGGCACGGTCACGACTGACCTCGCCACCCGCCTCATCGAGGCCTACGACGCCGAGCGTTTCCTCTCCGTCGATCCCGAGGACTACTACGTCTTCACCGATTCGCGCCCCCATGTGCGCATTGATGAGGACAACTCGCGCAAGCTCGATTGGCCCGAGAACGAAGGCTTCACCGCCCGCCTTTCCGGCAACGAACACGACCTCGTCATCGTTCGCGGCATCGAACCGAACCTGCGTTGGCGCACCTTCTCCGAGCGCCTTTCCGATGCTGTCTGGAAGCTTCAGCCGTCGCTCGTCTGCACGCTCGTCGCGCGGCCAGCGGCCACGCCCCACACCCGCCCTGTTCCCGTCACCGGCTCCTCCGCCGATCCGCGCCTCGCCTCGAAGTTCGGCCTCGGGAGGTCGCTCTACCAGGGTCCAACCGGCATCCTCGGCGTCCTCCACGACGCGCTCCGACGGCGCGGCGCCGACCTCATCTCCCTCGCGGCCGGCGTCCCTCATTACCTCAATGTCGAAGAGAACCCGGCGGCGACGATGGCGCTCCTCAAGGCGCTCGAACCCGTGATCGGTGTCGCCCCGCCCCTTGGCGACCTCGAAGACGAGATCGTCCGCTTCACCTCTCGCGTCGAAGAAGCATCCAGCGGCGATGGCCAGATCGCCGAGTACGTGCGCACGCTCGAAGAACACTACGGCGAAGGACTCCAGGCGTCCGCCGATGAACCGGCAGAGGACCTCCCGTCCGCCGATGACATCCTCCGCGATGTCGAAGACTTCCTTCGCGGCGGCAACGACACCTAAGCACGGAGGACCCCGGTGGGCATCTCGACTCTCATCTATAAACTCGCTTCCCCATACGACGCCTACGTCTCGCACGTCTCCGAACTGAACAGCGCCGTCGGGCGTCTGCGCTCGATGAGCGAGCGTGCCCTCGGGTACGAAGCCGGCCTCAACAGCTCCGTCCGCATCGTGCCCCGCAGCCTGCCGGCCGATGAGCGCGCCGAGATGTTTCGCCAGAAGCTCGGCGCCGCCGCCGAAAACATGAGCGACGAGCAGTTCGAAGACTTCCTCGCCCACGTCGGCGGCGGCGCTGCCGCGAACGTCGAAGCCGACCGCGCGCGGACCGTCGCCCGTATGTCGCGCAGCACCCGCGGCTTCGAAGAGTACTTTGCCATCGCCGCCCGCGAGCTCAACATCCTCGAAGCACGCGGCTACAACCCCAACCGCCCGGACGTCGCCCGCCAGCTGCGTGAAAACAAGCTCCCTTCGCATACGACCGCCGAATACCGGAAGATCCTCCACGAACTCGGCAAATCCGTCGGCGTCCACGCCAACTGATTTCGGATTTCGGATTGTGGATTTCGGATTGACGACGCTCCAATCACCTATGACTTACGACCTATGACCAACGACCAATCGCGGCTCGTGTATTCCACCGACGGCGGTCGCGTAAAGCTGCCGCCCGCCGGCCTCACCAACCGCAAAGTCGGCCCGCCTCCAACGGCCAACGGGCAACGGCCAACAGCCCCGCCCGACGACGGCGTCGTTCGCATCCAGCGCGACAAGAAGGGCCGCGGCGGGAAGACGGCCACCACAATCACCGGCCTGCCCGGGAGCGAACCCGAACTCGACGCGCTGTTGAAGGCACTCAAACAGCACTGCGCCACCGGCGGCAGCCGCGAAGACCGCACCCTCATCCTCCAGGGCGACCAGCGCGAAAAGCTCCTCGCCCGCCTCACCGCCCTCGGCCACAAACCCAAGCTCGCCGGCGGCTAGGGCTCACTGCGGACTTTGCGGCGGAGTTCCACACGTTTCTTTCATGTCCTGGAAGAGTCCCAGAAGTCTCGCCAGATTCGGATGACGGGCTGCTTCTGCCCTGCAATACGTCTGCTCTGAGAGGGTGGCTGCCTTGGGGGTTAGGGGAAGTCTAGATCCGGCAGGCCGAGGACTTGCCGCGCCTCGCTGACTAGTTCAAGGAGATTGTCATGCTCTTCGTCACCGCCCATGTCGACCGGCTCACAGCATTCGCCCATCGGGCAGGCACATTCTTCGCGCGATTCGCTGATACCACAGCCGGCCTGGCAGGATTCGTGGTAATGACAGCCATCCTCGTGCGAACACGGACGTCCGTCGTAAAGGGTCCCCGCTGCCAGGTGCACGAAACGAACCAGTTCGGACCATTTCGGGACAACCACAGCTTCTCTCCAGGAAATGATTCGCCCTCTATACTCGCCGTAAGCTGATGGAGGGTTGATG
>JBATAT010000198.1:0-17864 GCA_049662005.1 Tepidiformaceae bacterium | reverse complement strand
CGGGCGGCCCCGATACTGGTTGTTCACCCCGATGAGGAGGGAGACCAGGTCGAATGGCCCCCGCACCGAGGATTCGTCGATGGCGTGTGCCAGTTCATCTGTTGTCCAACCGGTACGGGCGATGACTGTCGGAGCCTCAAGTCCCGCGGACCCATCGGCTCGCAAGAGCTCGACCAGTTGCTCCGGCCAGCGTTCATTTGGCGCTACCCCTTCGCCGATCGTGTACGAGTCGCCGAGGGCGAGGAAACGCAATGGAGCACGCGTGGGAGCGGAATTCATCGGCACGCAGCATAGCGCGTGCGGTTCGTTGGAACGGCGAGGCGACCGGCGGTGGTGACGCTACGGTGCACCCCTGGCCGGGCACTGGCAGCAATCTCCAGTTCGGCTTTATCCGCTGGTGCTTAGGCCAACTGGCCGGCTGCATCGGCCGAGACTTCGGCGCGCATGCGCGCGAGGCCCGGCGTCGGCGTCGGGTCGATGCCGCGCAGCAGGGCCGCATAGCACGAGATGAAGTCGCCCCAGGCGCACG
The DNA here is from genome assembly GCA_049662005.1 of Tepidiformaceae bacterium. Classification (GTDB taxonomy): domain Bacteria; phylum Chloroflexota; class Dehalococcoidia; order Tepidiformales; family Tepidiformaceae; genus Amarobacter. The sequence goes on along the minus strand of JBATAT010000198.1, from coordinate 17,335 downwards.
CTTCGAACTGGTCTGCCAGTCGGGAGACACCACGGGTGGGTAGTCCGGCGAGTTCGCCGCCAGCCTGGCTGAACTGTTTCCCCACCGCTTCCATCCGCTTTCTGTTCCCGGTAGCCAGTTTCGGTGAATCGAACGAGAGCCCGATTGGCGTGCCGGTCACAGGCGTGTCGAGCCCCTCAACGATGTTGTGGGTTGCCTCGGGAACCTCTTCATACAGCGCGAGCAGCTTGGCGTTCTCGGCCAGCTGGTTGCGCGTCCGCCGCGCTGCTGGCGCCAGGTGTTCTGCGCCGAAGACCACGATCGGCGCTCCTTCGAGCACGAACGAGGCGATCTGTTTCGCCGGATTCGCCTCTGTGGGGATGGCGCGTCCGAGATGGCCCTGGACCAGGAGGGAGTGTGCGTGCGCGACGGCTGCAATGTCAGCATCGCACATCGAAACCAGCCCCAGTCGCGAACCCATGCGGATGAGTGGTGCGAGCGAATGGCCGAGAGCCGCGCGGGGCGGAGATTCGTACGCGATGTGATGGACCGGAGTTCCATCGGCGGTGGCCAGCCTGGTGAGTTCGCCGCCAGCCGAGATCACGAGCCGCTGCGATCCGCGGTATTTGGCTTCTGCGTAGCAGGCGAGCGCCTCATCAGTCCCACCCGAGTACGATAGCGCGATCAGCAGCGTCCGCTCATCGACGTAGGCTGGAAGCGAATACCCCCGTACTACGCGCACCGGCACCGGCGATTCCTTTTCGGACCAGACTGAAAAATAGTCCGCCGCGGCAGCCGAACCGCCCATTGCCGCGATTACAACCTGGTCGAAGCTGGCGCCCGGGATGGGCATCCCGGCTGATTTCCGCCAGGCCACCTCGAACTCGCTTCCCAGGCGCTCGATGTGCTCGAACATACCCGCGGCATCGACCTTGTAGGTCGAGGCTTCGTCGAGCGAATTCACGCCAGCCCCGCGATTTGGCGCCCGGCATCGAGCACGGGCCTCACCAGGTTGCTCGAGTTTACTTCGGTGTAGATCCGAAGCAGTGGCTCCGTGCCCGAAAGCCGGAAGAGCAGCCAGCCCTCATCGATGAAGAAGCGCCAGCCATCCGTGCGGTCCGAACTGATAACCTTCCTGCCCGCGATTTCGGTAGGGTGGGCCGCGTCCAGCGTCGCCTTGAAGCGTTGGTTCGAACCCGGCTCGAGCTCGATGTCGATCCGCTCGTAGTAGTGTTCGCCGGTTATCTCGAAGACGCGCTTCAACAGCTCCGAAGGAGCTTTCCCGGTCACCGCGGCATAGTCCAGCAGGTAAAGCCCCGCGAGGATGCCATCGCGTTCTGGCAGGTGGCCGCGGAAGCCATAGCCACCGCTCTCTTCGCCGCCAATGAGTGCGTCCTTTTCCATCATCAAGGGGCCGATGTGCTTGAACCCGACCGGCGTCTCGAACGATTCGACGCCGTAGTGCTTGGCCAGCAGGGTGGCCATGTTCGTGGTTGTCACCGACTTAATCACCGCGCCGCGCAACTTTCGTTCACCCAGCATGTAGTTCACGAGCAGCGCAAACGCGCGCAGCTGGTCGACGTAGTCCCCGTTTTCATCGACGAGGCCCACACGGTCGGCGTCACCGTCATTGGCGATACCGATGTCGTACCGTTTGGTCGCCATCAAGAGCATGAACTCGCCCAGGTTCGATTCGATCGGTTCGGGCGCGCGGATTCCCGGGAAGGCCGGGTTCCGGTCTGAATGAATCTCCGTGACGGTTGTCTTGCCGCCGCCAAGCAGCTTCTGGAAGAGTCCTGCGCCCGCCCCGTACATCGGGTCGATCGCCACCTTCAGGCCCGCCGACTTGATTTTCGCGATATCGACTTTGGAAGCGAGGGCCGCCAGGTAGCCGGGAAGCGGATCGAACCGTTCGATATCGGACGATGAAACCGGCGCGAGCTTCACCGCGTCGGTCGCCGCCAGGATCGCCGGAACTCTCGCTTCGATGTCCGAGACGATCTCCGGACTCGCACTGCCACCGTAGTGGGGTTTGATCTTGATCCCGTTCCAGCGATACGGGTTGTGGGAACTGGTGACCACCACCCCGCCACAGGCCTGTGTTTCGATGATTCGAAAGCTGATCGCGGGCGTTGGCGCCGGCTTATCTGCCAGCTGCACCCGGAAGCCATTCCCAGCGAGCACGCGCGCGACAGCCATCGCGAATTCATCCGAAGAGAACCGCGTGTCGTAACCGACCACCATCGGGCGGGCCTTCCCGTAGCTCTGGGCGAAGTGGTCGGCGGTGGCCTGCGCACAGGCCATCACGTTCGTGAACGTGAACTCCTCCGCGATGATCGCTCGCCAACCGTCGGTGCCGAAATGAACGGGGTTTTCAGTCATACACCCTCATCATAACGGCCTCCAGCCTCAATGCTCGTGCCGGGGGGTACCACCGCGCCCGCCGCCACCTGCGCACCCCGCCCCGCGACCACGTGCCGAAGCACGGCGTTAATCCCGACCATGACGTTGTCCGCAAGGATCGAATCAGTCACTTCCGCGCCGGGCGAAACCGTGACGTTCTCCCAGAGGATTGAAGATTGCACGATCGATCCCATCTGGAGTTGCGAATGGGCTCCGATAGCCGATCCGCTGACGCTCCCGGTCGCCGAGAGCTTTACTCCGGGGGCGACCTCGTTGCGCATGCCAAGCAGCATCCGCGAGGCATCGAGGTACCGGTTGGGCGTGCCGAGATCCGCCCAGTTCCCATCGAATTCGTAGCCCAGCACCGTCCTTCGCCGCGCAACGAGCGACGGAAAGAGTGTTTCTTCCACGCGGACCGCACCTGGCGGGATTTCATCCACCAAACCGGGTTCGAAAATCCACACGCCGGCGTTCACCAGGTTGCTCGGCGCCTCGCCCCGCGGTGGTTTCTCAACGAACCCGGTGATCAGCCCGCCATCGTCCATAACTGCGACCCCGAACGGCGATGGGTCCGGCATCGACTTGAGCGCCATCGTCAGATCGGCTGATTTCGCGATGTGCTGCGCCAGCGCGGGTGCAAAATCGAAGTCCACGTAAATGTCGCCGTTGAGGACGGCGAACCGTCCCTGGATATTCGCGGATTTCACCGCATGCCGGATTGCCCCACCGCTCTCCAGCCGTTCCCGCTCCTGGATCGGGATAAGTTGCATGCCCTTGTATGCGCCGGGTGGGTACGCGCGCGCGAGGTCTTCGTTCGCCTGGCCGAGCGCAAGGATGACGCGTTCGAACCCCGAACGCGCGAGCCAGTCGAACAGGTACTCGATCGCAGGCCGATTGAGTAACGGCACGAGGCTCTTGTGACGATGACTCGTCAAAGGTCGAAGACGAGTGCCCTGCCCGCCAACCAGAAGGATTGCGTCCACCGTGGCGCAGTCTAGCTTGTTGCGGTGGTTCGCAGGTCATTGGCCCGCGAGGTGCTTTCCCATGGCAGGTCGAGGTCGTGCCGGCCGAAGTGCCCGTAGGCTGCTGTCTGGCGGTAGATCGGCCGCCGCAAGTCCAGGTCGCGGATGATCGCGCCGGGCCGCAGGTCGAAATGCTTGCGCACTGCCCCGAGGATCGCCCCATCGTCGACAGTGCCGGTCCCGAACGTCTCGATCCCGATGCTCGTCGGCTCGGCCACGCCGATGGCGTACGAGAGCATGAATTCGCAGCGCGTGGCCAGCCCTGCCGCGACGATGTTCTTTGCAACCCAGCGCGCCGCGTAGGCGCCCGAACGGTCGACCTTTGTCGGATCCTTCCCGCTGAACGCGCCGCCACCGTGGCGGGCGATGCCGCCGTAGGTATCGACGATGATCTTGCGGCCCGTCAGCCCGGCATCGCCCTTCGGTCCACCGACTACGAACCGGCCCGAAGGGTTCACGTATACCTTCGTCTTGTCGTCGATCAGGCTCTTGTCGACGATGGTTCCGATGATGTGCTCGCGGACGTCGGTTTCGATCGTCTCGTTGTTCACATCGGGCGAATGCTGCGTCGAAATCACAACGGCTTCGGCGCGGATCGGCGTCCAGTTGTCGCCATACTCGATGGTCACCTGGCTCTTCCCGTCTGGCCGCAACCACGGGAGCTCGCCGCTCTTGCGTGCCTGCGAAAGCCGCCTCGTGAGCCGGTGCGCAAGCGCGATCGTCAGTGGCATGAGTTCCGGTGTTTCGATACAGGCGAACCCGATCATCATTCCCTGGTCGCCGGCGCCGGTGTCGAGGTCGACGGTCTCGCCCTTGCCGTGGCGCGCCTCCCATGAACGGTCGACGCCCTCGGCGATGTCTCGCGACTGCTGGCCGATGGCCGTGATCACGCCGCAGGTCTCGGCGTCGAACCCGATCTCCGAGGATGTGTAGCCAATCTCGCGAATCGTCTGGCGCACGATGTTCGGGATTTCGACGTAGGTCGTGGTTGTTATTTCGCCGGTGACGAGGACCAGCCCGTTCGTGATGGCGGTTTCGCAGGCGACACGGGCCAGGTGGTCGTCCTGGTAAATCGCGTCCAGCACAGCATCCGAGATCTGGTCGCAGACCTTATCCGGGTGACCTTCGGTCACCGATTCCGACGTCAGCAATCGACGTTCAGCCATGTTGAGTCCCTCCGAGGAGAATGCCGGGGCGAACGAAAACCCCTCGCGTGCCGGTGAGGGGTTTGCCGCTCCGCGTCAGGTAGCGCCCCTCGTCGCGAGGAGCGAGCCCTTCCCCGGAAGGACCCGCCTTTTGTTGCCCTTCCGCGGAAGGGCCGCGTCGTCTTGGCACCTTGGAGGCTTAGAACCAGGTTGCCGGGCGCCGGTCGCCCTCTTAACGCTGGTGAAATGGTAGCAGGAGGGCACGGGGTTCGTCATCGAGATGCGGTTGCTTTCGAGTGCCGAGTGCCGAGTGCCGAGTGCCCGGTGCCCGGTGCCCGGTGCCCGTACAATGGCGCCACCCATAAGGAGACTGCCATGCCGCAAAACGACTTCAACCTGAACATCATCAAGGAATTCCGCGCGAACGGCGGCCAGACGTCCGGGCCGTTCAAGGGCGCCCAGCTCCTCTTGCTGACCACCACCGGTGCGAAATCGGGCAAAGAAGGCACGACGCCGCTCGTCTATACCAAAGATGGCGACAACTTCGTCATCATCGCCTCGATGGGCGGCGCACCGAAGAACCCCGCCTGGTATCACAACATTAAGGCGAACCCCGAAGTGACCCTCGAAGTGGGCACGGAGAAGTTCCAAGCGAAGGCATCGGAAGCTACTGGCCCCGAACGCGAGCGCCTCTATGCGCAGCAGGCGGCCATGATGCCAGCCTTCAACGAATACAAGGAAAAGACCTCACGCACGATTCCGGTGGTGGTGCTCTCGCGGGCCTGATGGCGCGCAACCGGGCCGCTTCTTCCGTTGCGCCCCTCCCTGATACGATTCTCTTCCATGAGCGCTCCCGAACACGTCCAGCAATCCCTTGAGGCGCTTGGTCTGCCCGGGCGCGTCCGGGTCTTCGATGAAGCGAGCACCCACACCGCCCAGGAAGCGGCCGACGCCGTTGGCTGCGAACTTGGCCAGATCGTGAAGACGCTCTTCTTTATGGCGGATGGCCGGCCGACCATCGCGCTCGTCGCCGGTGACCGCCAGGCCGATACGGCAGCGCTCGCCGCCCTCCTTGGTGTCGGACGCAAGAAGCTCAAAATGGGAACCCCGGAGGAGGTCCTCGCGACGACAGGCTACGCCGTCGGCGGCGTTGCCCCGGTTGGCTGGCCAAATCCGTGCGACACCATCGCCGATGAGAGCCTTCAGCGTTTCAGCGAGATCTGGGCCGCCGCGGGCGCGCCGAACGCCGTCTTCCCGGCGTCGACGCAGCAGTTGGTCGAAGCGATCGGCGCGCAATGGGCCAGCATCGTCAGGGGCCCCACCCCGTGAGCGAAGCCGAAGCGGCGAACGCTGTACCTGCCGCGCGTCTCCGTCTTCCGCCGCTCCTCGTCGCCATGCGGCCATACCAGTGGCCGAAGAACGTGATCGTCTTCGCCGCCCTGATCTTCTCCGCCGGCGATGCGTGGCACCCGGACGACCTCGAAACGCTTTGGCCGCTATTGTGGCGGACTGGCGCCATCTTCGGCCTCTGGAGCCTCGTTGCGAGCGCCACCTACCTGGTGAACGATGTCCGCGACCGCGAGAACGACCGGCTCCATCCCCGGAAGCGCCGTCGTCCCATCGCCAGCGGCCAGGTGAGCACTGGCCTTGCCCTTGCCACCGCAGCCGTCCTCGCGGCGGCCGCACTGCCGCTCAGCTTCCTGGTCGACACAACCGCCGGCATTATCCTCGCTGGATATGCCGTGGTGATGGTGGGCTACAACTTCGGGCTGAAGTCCGTCGCCATCCTCGACATCATCATCCTCACCGGCGGGGTCGTTGCACGTGCGGCGGCGGGCGCCACCGCAATCGACGTCGATATCTCCCCCTGGCTCTACGTGTGTTCGAGCTTCGGTGCACTCTTTTTCGCTACTTCGAAACGCTGGGCCGAATTCCGCCAGCTGGGTTCCGATGCGGCACTGCATCGCCCGGCGCTCGCCGGCTACACCAGCGACCTTCTCGGACAGATGCTCACGATTACCGCCGGTGGGGCACTGCTGAGCTACGCGCTCTACACGATTGAATCCGACCGCGTGCCCACCAACGCGGCGATGGCCCTGACGCTGCCTTTTGTCGCCTTTGGCCTCTTTCGCTACCTGCTCTTAATCACCGGCGCCCGTCAGTCGGAAGCACCCGACCGGATTCTCTTCACCGACCCACAGATTCTCCTCGCCGTCGCCGGGTTTGTGGTTACCGCGCTGGTCGTCCTCGTCTCGAACTCGTAACAGACGTGGCCGGCTCAAGCGCAGCTGGGGTTCGGCACCCCACCTACTGCTGTGCACGGCCCGGATTGGTGATGAACGAGGCGTGAGGGTTAGTGCGATGGCGTGCCCAGGGGCGCACCCGCCAACTCCGGCCGCCCGGACCACGCCCACCCGTACATCGTCTTGCTAACGCCCATCAACATTCCGAACAGCGTTTGTGGATGAATGAAGATGTTCGTCCCATCGGGGCGGCCTTCGCCCGGCGCATAGCGCAGGTTGTTCGCCTCGAGGCGCCGCTGCATCGCGGTGACATCGTCCGTTTCGATGTAGCACATGTAGAGCGAATCGCTCCGCTTGCGATAGAACCGGTCCATCGCGCCGCTCCCCTCGTAGGTCTGCACCACCTCGATACGGTCTAGCCGATGGGGCGGGTCGAAAAGCGTCAGCGTGCCTTCATAACCGTACAGCTTCGACCCAATGGCACAGTACTTCGATTCATCGAGTCCGAAGAGGTCTGTGTAGTACCTGGTGGCAGATTCCCAATCGGTCACGGGGTTGGTCACCTCGTAGACGCACCGGATATCTCCCACGTACTCCCGCGGCTCTTCTTGCACGAGCACTGTCGGCATACCGAAGCGCACCTCTGCCAGGTACAGGCGGCCCTTCTCATCGACCGTTGCGCAATCCTTCTGGTCGAGCCGCTTCGCGAGCGCACCCAGGTCTGGCGCGGAGAAGCCGACCCCATACAACCCTTGGCCCCACCTGTCGCGGAACTCCTGCACCGGGCCGTCGCCCGCTGGCTCGAGGAATTCGAACAGCGACCGGCCTGCCTGCACCGTCGTCCGGTGCGCGTTCAGATGGCGCGAACCGTCCTCGCCTACCTGTTCCGCACCAAACACGGCCTTCCAGCGCTCCACTGCGGCCGCACGGTCCGGCACCACCATCTGAATCCGGTCAACAAAGCTCAACATCGCGCGGAGTCTCCCAATCGAAAGCTAACCGGGAGTATCACACAGCAAGCCCCGAGAGGCCGAAGTTCCCACAACCCCAAATCCCCAATCCAAATGGCGGGGAGGATGCGTGGCCGGGGTTTAGGCTGATTCTGCCTGTGGCTTGATTTCGAGCACATCGATCTCCTGGCCACCGCGGGTCAGCAGCAACGGTCGCGTTCGCGCCGTGACACTTTCCGCGTTGACGACACACTTCTTCACGTCGCCACGGCCCGGAATTTCGTACATCACTTCCATCAAGGTCTCTTCGAGCACGGTCCGGAGGCCGCGGGCGCCGGTCTTGTGCTTGATCGCCTGCTCCGCGATGGCCTTCAGCGCGTCGTCCGTGAAGACGAGCTCGACTCCGTCCATCTGGAAGTACTTCTGGTACTGCTTCACGAGCGCGTTCTTCGGTTCGGTCAGGATGCGAACGAGTGCATCTTCATCGAGCGACTGAAGACCGACGACCATCGGCAGGCGACCGACGAATTCCGGGATGAGTCCGAATTCGAGAAGGTCGTCATGCGTAACGTGGGTCATCAGTTCGTCTTTGCGCCGTGTTCCACGGAAGCCACGGGTGGCCTGGAAGCCCAGCCGTACGTGGTCCCGCGTGAGTCGCTTTTCGATGTGGTTGTCGAGGCCCTCGAAGGCGCCGCCACAGATGAACAGGATGTTCCCCGTGTTGATCTGGAGGAAATCCTGGTGGGGATGCTTTCGCCCGCCCTGTGGCGGTACGTTTGCGACGCAGCCTTCGATGATCTTGAGAAGCGCCTGCTGCACGCCTTCGCCGGAAACGTCGCGCGTGATGCTCGGGTTGTCGCTCTTGCGCGCCACTTTGTCGATTTCGTCGATGTAGATGATCCCGCGCTCGGCCTTCTGGATGTCGAAGTCGGCGGCCTGGATCAGGTGGAGGAGGATGTTCTCGACGTCCTCGCCGACGTAGCCGGCTTCTGTCAGCGCGGTCGCATCGGCGATGGAGAACGGAACATCAAGCATTTTCGCGAGCGTCTTCGCGAGGTAGGTCTTGCCGACGCCCGTTGGGCCAACGAGCAGGATGTTGGACTTTTCGAGTTCGATATCCTGGTCCGCAGCCGCCCCGGTGCGCTTGTAGTGGTTGTAAACCGCAACCGCGAGAACCTTCTTGGCCTGCTCTTGCCCGATCACGTACTCCTCGAGGTGGTCGAAAATCTGCTTCGGCGGAGGCACGCGGTCGAGGACACCGGTCGCGCCCTTGGCGGCGGTGGTCGAGGCGCCGCCTCCGTTCTCCTCATCGATGATCTCCCGGCAGAGGTCAACGCATTCATCGCAGATGTACACAGCCCCGGGCCCGGCAATCAGCCGGCGCACCTGGTCCTGGTTCTTCCCACAGAAGGAACAGTGATACTGGACGCGGTTGGTTCGGTTTGTGGCCAAGTGTTCTGTCTCCCTCGTCTACTTCGTGTCTTCCGGCCGCACCAGCAGCTCGTCGACGAATCCGTAGTCTTTGGCTCCCTGGGCGTCCAGGTAGAAGTCGCGGTCGAAGTCTTTGGTCACGCGCTCCACCGTCTGGCCAGTGTGCGACGCGATGATGTTGCGGATGATCTCGTTGTTGCGAAGGATCTCTTTCGCGGCTATTTCAATGTCCGAAGCCTGGCCCCTGGCACCACCGAGGGCCTGGTGCATGTGCACCGTGGCGTTCGGCAGCGCGAAGCGCTTGCCCTTCGCGCCGGCACAGAGCAGGACCGTGGCCATCGACGCCGTCTGGCCAACAGCGATCGTCGAAACTGCGGGCTCGATGAGCTGCATCGTGTCGTAAATCGCGAGTCCGGCGGTGATCACGCCGCCCGGCGAGTGGATATACATGCTGATGTCGCGCTCTGGATCTTCGCGTTGCAGGTAGAGCAACTGCGCGACGATGAGATTGGCAACATAATCGTCGATTGGCGTGCCGAGGAAGACGATCCGCTCCTTCAGCAACAGCGAAAAGATGTCGAACGCACGCTCGGAGCGCGGGCCAGATTCGATGACCGTTGGGATCACATCGTAAATCAACGGATGGATGGGCTGGCCTGTACTCAAGCTGGTTCCTCCTCGAGTTCGCCTTTGGCAATCGCGGCAATGCGATCAAGCGTCTTGCGCGAAAGAAGGTTGCGGCGAATCGTCGCAACCCCCTCGTCGCTCGCGAACATCTGGCGGAACCGCTCCGAGTCGTCGCCCATTGGCCCGACCAGTGAATCGAGTTCCTCATCTATTTCTTCGGCTGTCACGGCCAAACCTTCAGCCTCTGCCAGCTCATTCAACACCAACGATCGCTTGACCCGAAGGTCCGCAGCCTCGCGCCACGTCTCCCGGAAGTCCGCTTCCGAACGCCCGACGGTGCGCAAGTAGGCCTGGTACTGGGCCTCGTCGTTGCCGGTTGCTTCCCGCACCAGGTGGTCGATTTCGTGGTCAACCAGCAGCTTCGGGTACTCCAGCGTCGCGCCCTCTACCATCTTCTCGACAGCGTCGCTGCGAAGCTGGTTCTCAGCCGTTTGCTCCATCTGGGCGCGCAGATCCGATTCGATTCGCGCCTTCAAGGCTTCGAAGTTCTCGAACTCCTCGGCATTGATCATCGCCGCGAATTCGTCATCGAGTTCTGGAAGCTCTTCTTCCTTCACTTCACGGATATGAAGCGTGAACTTCGCTTCCTTGCCCTGGAGCCGCTCGACGCGAAAGTCCTCGGGAATGGTCAGCGTAAATTCTTTCGTTTCGCCCTTCTCCATTCCGATGAACGCCTCGGCCAAACCGGGCAAGAACAGCACTTCGCCTTCGCGCAGCGGAAATTCTGCATCCTTGTCTTCGAGGAACGAATCACCATCGGTCTCGCCGGCGACATCCGCAATCAGGATGTCGTTCCACTGGATGGCGCGTTCGACTGGCACCTGCGTCGCGTGCCGCCGCTGCAGAGCAACGAGTTGTTCTTCGACAAGCTCTGCGGTGACTTCGACCGGTTCCTGCTCGACGCGCACCGAACGGTATTCGTTCAGGTTCACGTTCGGGCGTACGGGTACGATCGCAGTGAACTTCACCGGCTCCAGCTGGTCGATTTCCAGTTCTGGCTGGCCGATGGCGTCGACGTCTTCCGCCTCTATCGCTTCGTTGTAGGCGTCGGGGACGAGTTTATCGAGGGCTTCGCGAATCAGGCCTTCCCGGCCATACGCGCGCTCGACGATGGCCCGTGGCGCTTTCCCGGGCCGGAAGCCCGGAAACCGGTTCTTCTGGGCCAGGCGCTTGAACGCAGAGTCAAGAGACCGTTCGAGACGGTCCTCATCAATCTCAATCTGAAGTTGAACGCGGCTCTCCGGGAGCCGTTCGAGAGTTACCTTCACAGTGGTTCGCAAACCTCCGAATTCGAGTATAGCAAACCAACCGCGCCGTGCCGGGCAACCGACATAACAATGCGGCGTTCGACCGGTGATCGCGAACGTTTATCACCGCGTGTTCTGCCTCCGGTCGAACACATCCACAAGGGCGTCTCCCAGCAGGTTCCAGCTGAAGAGGAAGAGGACCACCGGTCCCGCCCCTGCGATCAGCATGTGCGGATAGTCGTTCAGGTTCCGGCTTCCGGAAACGCTCGCGATCAGGCTGCCGAAGCTCGCGGCCGGCTCGTCGATTCCCAGGCCGAGGAAGCTGAGGGCTACCTCCGCGCCGGCGATCCCCGCCATCCCCGAGGAAAGCCCCACCAGGAAGAGCGGCATGACCCCCGGGAGCACGTGCCGAAACAGGATTCGCGGCGTTCCCGCGCCCATGCTCTCGGCGGCGGTGATGTAGGCCTGTTCGCGAATGGCCAGCACCTGGCTGCGAACGATGCGGGTGCTCCCCAGCCACGCGAATGGGACGGTCGCGATCGCGATAATCCCGAACTTCACCAGCGTCCGTGAGTCGTCTCCGAGGAACGTGTGGTCTTCGAGCCAGAATGACCAGGTGTTGATTCGCCCCCGGAACGATGCCGTGATCGCCAGCATCAGGAGGAGCGTCGGCATCCCCGAAAGCACTTCGCCCACCCTCATGATCACGGTATCGATCCACCCTCCCTTGTAGCCAGAGAGCAGGCCCAGGCCGAGCCCGAGGAAGACGCCGCCGGTGACGAAGATGATGATCGTGAAAATGATCGTGGTTCGCGCCGAATACAGGACGCGGGTGAACAGGTCCCGCCCGAGCTGGTCGGTCCCGAAGATGTGCTCCGAGGATGGCGGCTGCCTGCGGGCCTCGACGGTGAGCTCCTGCTCGTTCAGGCCATACGGGGCGATGAGCGGCGCAGCAAGTCCGCAGAAGTAGAAGATGGCGAGGTAGCACATCGCCAGCACGGCGACCTTCTTGCGAAGCAGTTCCCGCATCGTGCGGAAACGTTTCGGGCTGCCCAGTTCGGCGTTCGCGAGGTGTTCGCCGCCGAATTGCTCCGCCGTCAGCAGGTCGCTAGCCACGCCCGGCACCAACTCGAACGCGCGGGTCGATAAACCCATACATCACATCGATCGCGACGTTCGCCATCACGAAGAGGGCCGCCCCGAACAGGACAAGTGCGAGAACGACGTCGTAATCAGGCGCGAGCGCCGCCGCCAACGATTCTCGCGCGATCCCGGGGATGCCGAAACCGGTTTCGACGAAGATCGACCCCGCCGTTATCCCGGGCAGCGAAAGCCCGATGACGGTGATCATTGGGAGCATCGCGTTTCGGGTGATGTGCGTGATGACTACCGTCCGCTCCCTCAATCCCTTCGCTCGCGCTGTTCGAATGTAGTCATCGCCGAGTACACCGATCACAGAGGCGCGCATGAACCTCGCCACCCCGGCCACGCCCGGCAACGACATCACGAGGATCGGCACGATCATGTTTGGGCTCCAGACGCCCCGGTATCCGAGGTCGACGATCCCGAGCTTAAGCGCGAACAGCCAGCTCGCGATGGTTGTGAGCACGAAGACGGGAACCGCCTCGATCGCGAGCCAGAACGAAATGGTCAGCGGGTCGACAAACGTGCCTCGTGCCATCGCCGCATAAACGCCGACCGGTATGCCCAACCCGAAAACGATGAGGAGCGCGATCGCGCCGAGCTGAGTGGAGACCCACAACTTCGGCCAGATAACGTCGCTCGCGGTGAAATCCCGGTGGCGCGTCGAAACCCCGAGGTCGCCGTGGGCAAGGTTCGCCATGTACTTCACGTACTGGACCGGGAGAGGCTTGTCGTAGCCGTACTTTGCCTTCAGCACGGCGGCCTGCTCTTCGGTGTAGCGCTGCCCGAGGATGGCATCCACCGGGTCGCCCGGCGCCAACCGCATCATCGAAAACACGACGACGGAGATGACGAAGAGGACAGGCACGGCCCAGAGCAGGCGACGAACGATATACCCGGTCAGCCCTGGGCCCATGTGCTAATCGTCCTTGATTTCCACGTACCGGTACTTGGGAATGACCAGCGCCGCTGAAGGCAGGTTCTTCACACATGATTTGACCAGGGTGTGCGAAACAGGCCAGAACGTTGGGATCACAACCGCATCATCCACGATCTTCTGTTCCGCCTGGTTGTAGAGCGTGAATCGCTTCGCCCGATCCGTTTCGACCCTCGCCTGGCCCAGCAGCTGGTCGACTTCGTCGTTCTTGTATTTCGTGTAGTTCAGGGGGCTATCGCTCGAGAACAGCTTGCCGAGGAAGTCCTCCGGGTCCGGGTAGTCGGCGGACCATCCATCCGATTGCATCTGGAACTGGCCCTTGCGTTGTTCGCGCAGGAACGCCGAAGAGTCGACCGCTTCCAGCTCGACATCAACGCCCAGGTTGTCGCTCCACTGTTTCTGGATCGCGACGAGCAGGTCCCCAGGGGCCGCGCCGGTGCCACTGTAGGTCATGACTACGCGTGGCAACTTGCCCGCGTACTTCGATTCCTGCAGTAGTTGCTTCGCCTTTGTGGGGTTGAAGTCGTACGAATGGATCGACTCGTCGTATCCCGGCATTTCCGGCGGAAGGAAGCCGTCCGCCACCCGGTAGGCGTCGTAGAGGAGCACGGTGTTGATCTGGGCACGGTCGATCGACATGGCGAAGGCCTGCCGCACCTTCGGGTCATCGAACGGAGCCTTCTGCGGGTTCAGCGTGAAGTAGAACGTCGCCATCTCCGGAACTTCGCGATAGTCCTTGCTCAGGGGGCTGTTCCCACCCTTGATCGATTCCAGTTGCGTGGCCGGGAAGTAGCCAATGTGCACTTCATCGTTTTCGAACCGCGTGAGGATGTTGCCGCCGGCCAGTTCGAATACCACCTCGTCGATCTTCGGTACGCCCAGGTGGTAACGGTCGTTCTTGGCCAGCACAATCTTTTCGGCCGGCTTGAATTCCTTCAGCTGGAATGGTCCCGTACCGCGAGGCTTTTGCGTCCAGCCCCGCTTATTCGATTCGATCTGGTCTTTATCCACCACAAACGCGACCGGATACGTCAGTTCCGAAAGGAAGAAGTCCGACGGCTCGACCAGGTCGATCTGGAGCGTTGTCTCATCGACGACCTTGACGCCGCTGACGCTCGCAGCCTTGTTCTGAAAGCGGTCGCGCAGGCCAACGATATTCCCTAGGTACGCGAGCACTGTGGGTGAAGCGTTCGCCGGGTCCGCGGCGCGCTCGATGCTGTATTTCACGTCGTTCGCGGTCACGCGCCGCGGGTTTCCGGTGTGGAAGACCACATCGTCGCGGAGCTTAAACGTGTAGGTCTTTCCGCCGTTCGAAACGTCCCATTCCTTGGCGATGTCCGGCTGCACCTTGAGGTCCGGGTCCAGGGTGACCAGGCCGCCGAAGATCTCGACGACGTACTCGGCCGTCGTCACATCGCCAACCTGGATCGGGTCGAAGACGGATGAAGGGTCATCGCCGGGGACGATTAGCGACTTGCTGTCGCAAATCTTGCCTGAAGTGCTGGGGCGTGGAGTGCTGTCGCTGTCGGCCGGGGTGCCTCCGTCGTCATCATCGCCACCCCCCGCAAGGGCGAGGACAAACACCAGCCCGACGGCGAGGATCAGGAAAGCGACGAACCCCATCATCAGGGCCAGCATCTTGTTCGACATGTACACCCGCCGGGACGTGGATTTGTAAACCGTACGATTGACGGACAAAGGCCTTTGCGTGCGGCCCAGTCAATCGCCAAAGGGTACACGGGTTACGTTTCGGCGAGAATGCACTCGCCCCCAACGGGAAACGAAGCTTTACGGCGGGTGGAGAGAGGGAGTGTTTAAGCATCCCAGACCGGGCGGATTCGCCGCCCGGAACGGGTTCATGGGCCGCGGCTGTACCCGGTGCCAAGTTCGTTGCCCTCGTTATCGAAGACGTGAACCTCGGCGACGAACTCGATCCCGGGGAGGGCCGTGCCGAACACGCGATAAGGGAAATCAGTTCCGACTGGCGGAGCCTGGGGGATGACGGTTGCCGTGCGCCCGTCATCGGTGCGGATTTCTACGTGACCAACGTGCTCGCTCACTCCCCCTACGGCGAAGGCAAACCCATCGGCGGTCCAGAGGCGAACTCCGAACAGGTCTTGGTTGCCTGTCTCCGCCGTTCCTTGCTCAATGCTGGGGACGCCGCGCAAGGGGCTATTTGGTTGGCCGGAGCCGACCCCGAGAGCCCATGGCGGCCCACTTGCGCCTCCAAGGATCGTCCATGAGATCCCTCCCGCCTCGAAGGTGCCGAGCGGTTCGGTCGGCATCGGCGGATGGGCCTCGGGCGGAAGAGGAAGCACCGGCGTATTCATGAAGCTTTCGATGAGCGTCGATTGGCCGTCTTCGAAAAGGACAGTCACGCGGACATCGCCGGGCCCGGTCGGGGTGTCGAAGCCTTTGACGACGAACTCTTCTGTCCAGAGGTTCCTGCCCGTCGGAAACGCCGAGGCAAGTCCCGGTTGGCCAACGTCCTTGAAGGTCGCGTTTTCGAAGAACTTCTCTTCTACGAAGGTCAATTCGGAGGGGGTGAATGTCCGGCCCTCAACAGTGAGCGCACCCAGTCGACTGTCCCGGACAATGACACCGGCCGCGAGTTCGCGCCCGACTGCGGCGGCTTCGGCGCTGGAGTAGATCGAGTTGGGAGAATCCGGTAGTTTCGCTGCTGCCACGGCCGGTTCATCTCCGCCGGTTTGCGATTGCTGCGCGGAGATAATTACCCCGGCCGCGAACGCGCCTACCGTCCCTACCGCTGCCACTCCCAGGGCGATCTTCAACGTGCCTAGTCCTATCAGCCCGTGGAAGGCGTTTGAGAAGCGACGGGGAAGCGCGTGTTCTTCGCGCCAGACTTCGGTCGCCTCTTCGCGGGTTTCTACGCCGAGACGGGAAATTACTTCGCTGACGTGCCACTTCGCTCCCGCGAGCGAGACTCCAAGAGTCCCCGCGATTTCCGGATTGGTTCGACCTGAGGCAATAAGGCTCAGGACTTCCTTTTGCCGGTCTGTCAGTTCGCCGATGTGGTTCGAATGCTGTGTCCAAGCTGTCATGGCATCAACGTAATCCGGGCCTTCAAAGCTGTCCCTAGCCGATGGTAAAGATTGCGAACAAGGATGTCATTCCTCCCGAACCACTCTAGTCGTGCTAGTTTCGCACCGGGTCCGGTTTCAGCATCAGGCCCAGTTCGTCCAGCTGCTCGGTGTCAACCAGCGAGGGCGCGCTCATCAGCGGGTCTGAACCGGAGGAGGCCTTCGGGAACGCGATCACGTCGCGGATGTTCTCGGTGTTCACCAGCGACATGATGAGACGGTCGATACCCATGCCGACGCCGCCCTCGGGCGGTGCGCCATACTCCAGCGCATCGAGCACCACGCCGAACCGGTCCTGCATCTGCTCCTTCGTGTAGCCCATCAGTTCGAGCACCTTCTCCTGGTCCGCCCGGTTGCTGATGCGAACTGAACCGCCACCGACTTCGGCGCCGTTCATCACGAGGTCGTACTGCCTCGCGATGACCTTGCCCGGATCCGTGTCGAGCTTCGCCCGGTCAGCTTCAACGAAACCGCTGAACGGGTTGTGGGTCGCGTCCCAGCGTTCTTCTTCCGGGCGCCATTCGAGCAGCGGGAAGCCAGTGACCCAGGCGAAGGAGATCACGTCCGGATCCTTGAGTCCGAGGCGGTCGCCGAGGGTATCGCGAACATTGAAGAGCGCCCGTGCCACGGTCTCTGGCTGGTCGGCGACGATGAAGACCATGTCGCCTTCGTGGGCGCCTGACAGCGAGCGGATCCCGGCGATCTCGTCTTCGCTCAGGAACTTGGCGATCGGGGAACGCAGTTCGTTCGGCGTGAAGCCGATGTAGGCGAGGCCCTTTGCGCCGCCGCCGCGAGCGATTTCCGTCAGCTCGTCGATCTCCTTGCGCGTCATGTCGGCCTTGCCGGGGACGCGGATTGCCTTAATCTGGCCGCCGCTCTGGAGCGCACCGGCGAACACCTGGAAGCCGGAGCCGCGAAGCGGTTCCGAGATATCGACGAATTCGAGCCCGTAGCGGAGGTCGGGCCGGTCGATTCCGTAACGGGCCATCGAATCTTCGTAGTCGAGGCGCGGGAAGGGCGTGCCCTGGATCTTGCCGCGCCCGAACT
>JBATAT010000197.1:0-3868 GCA_049662005.1 Tepidiformaceae bacterium | reverse complement strand
GTCGGCGCCGTCGCCAAGCGCCTGCTCGCCGAATTTGGCATCCAATTCCATAGCCACACCATCTCCATCGGCGGGGTTCATGCCGAGGTGCCCGAAACCATCGATTGGGATGCTGTTGAGGCCGACCCCGTACGGTGTGCTAACGCGGAATCCGGCCAGCAGATGATCGATGCTATCAACGCCGCGAAACCCGAGGGCGACACGGTCGGTGGCGAAATCGAAGTCCGCGTCTCCGGCGTGCCGATCGGCCTTGGTTCGCACGTCCATTGGGATAGAAAGCTGGATGGCCGCATTGCCCAGGCGATCTGCAGCATCAACGCCTTCAAGGCAGTTGGCTTCGGAATGGGATTCGCCTCCGCCGAACTGCGTGGCTCGCAGGTGCACGATGTCATCCTCCCGAGTGGAGAGTGGCAGGGCCAGGCATGGCGCCATAAGACGAACAATCACGGCGGCATCGAAGGCGGAATCAGCACCGGCGAAGACATTGTCGTTCGAGCCGCGATCAAGCCCATTCCGACGCTCGCCCACCCCCTGCCATCGGTTGATCTCGATACCGGCGAGGAGGTGCTCGCTCACTACGAGCGCAGCGACGTCTGTGTTGTCCCGGCAGGCGGTGTCGTCGCCGAGGCGATGGTGGCAATCATCCTCGCGGACGCCTGGCTCGAGAAGTTCGGCGGAGACACCCTCGAGGAATCGCGCGCCAACTGCGAGCACTACCTCACCACTATCGGGCCACGCGCCCGCCGCGACTGATGGTTCCCCAACGCATCTTTCTCGTAGGGCTCCCGGGTAGCGGCAAAACCACTGCCGGGAGAATCCTGGCCGCGCGGCTGGGCTGGGCCTTTGACGATTCGGACCATGAAATCGAACGAACTGAAGGTCGAACCGTCCCGGAAATCATCCGGGCCGATGGCGAGCACGCCTTTCGCGAACTGGAAGCAGCAGCGCTCGAGCGCCTGAGCAGCCGCGACCCGATCGTGGTCGCCACGGGTGGCGGTGCCCCGACGTTCCCCGCCTCGCGAAACGTCCTGAGCTCAGGGTTCTCCGTTTGGCTTTCGCTTTCCCCGGAAGAGGCTGCCCGTCGAGTCCTATCCGATACGGGCGGCGCCGAACGGCCGCTGCTTTCGGGCACGGGCATCGCCGGGACAACCGAGGTTCCTGCGGTTGAGCGAATGCACGGCCTCCTCGCCGCCCGCCTCGAGCTCTACCGGGCCGCAGACGCGGCAGTCGACGTGGAAGAGCTGAGCCCCGAGTCGGTTGCGTCCGAACTCGCCCTGCTCTGGGACGAGTACTCCCGCCAGCACCACAACGACCGTGAAGCGCGCACGGACGAGCCCGCCTGGCCCTCGACCCTCCACGTTGCGGCCGTCGTGCACACGCCCACCGCCACCTATCCCGTCATCGTTGCCGATGGCTGCTTCGATGCGGTCGGTGCAGTCTGCCGTAACGCGGGGCTCACGGGCCGGGCGTTCATCGTTTCTGACAGTGCCGTCGGTCCGCTGTTCGCCGGCAGGGCGAAGACAAGCCTCGAACAGGCCGGATACGAAGCTCGGAGTTTCGAAGTCCCCGCCGGCGAAGAGCACAAGACACTCGCTACGGTAGAAACCGTGTACGACTGGCTCCTGCTGCACCGGGTCGAACGTGCCGATTTCGTGGTCTGTGTGGGTGGTGGGGTTGTCACTGACCTCGCTGGATTCGCCGCGGCGACCTGCTTGCGGGGCATCGATTTCGTGCCCGCACCAACCTCACTGCTGGCCATGGCCGACGCCGCAATCGGGGGGAAGACCGGCGTCGACCACCCTCGGGGGAAGAACATGATCGGCGCCTTCGCACAGCCGCGCGCCGTGGTCATCGATCCGCTCGTCCTGGGTTCGCTACCGGAACGGCATCTTCGCAACGGCTGGGCCGAACTGATTAAGCACGGGTTGATCCTCGACGATGCCTTGTTCCGCGACCTCGAAGACGCCTCCGCCAACGGCCCCCCGCTCATGTCCGCGGAACTGATCGGGCGAAGCGTCTCAATCAAAGCCGGGGTTGTCTCCGATGACGAACGCGAAGCCGGCCGTCGTACGCTCCTGAACTACGGGCACACTGTCGGCCACGCGATCGAAGCCGTGACCGGCTTCTCACGCTACCTGCACGGCGAAGCGGTGAGCATCGGCATGCACGTCGCAGGCAGGATTTCGCGGGACCTTGGCCTGCTGGATGACGACGAACTTCAACGCCAGCAGGTCCTTCTGCGGAAGTTCGGCCTGCCCGAGACGGCCCCCGGCCTCGACGCCGACGCCGTCTTCGATGCGACGCGTTCCGACAAGAAGGTTCACGGCGGGAATATCCGCTGGGTGCTCCTCCACGGGCTCGGCAACGCCGTCACCCGCGACGATGTGCCGGAAGCAGTCGTGCACCGGGCGCTCGAGGCCGCACTCCCCAGGGAGTAAGCGTCATCATGGTATGATGACGCCATGCGAACGATAATTGACCTGCCCGACGAGCAAATGGAACAGCTCAAGCTGATCTGCGCTCTCGAAGGAATCTCTCGGGCCGAGGCAGTCAGACGCGCCGTGGCCATGCTACTTAGCGAGCGCGCGGAACGAATGACGGCTCGTGCGGCGGCCCTCGCCGCCGCTCGCGGCAGTTGGAAGAGCTACGGACTAGACGGGGTGGAGTACCAACGCCAGATTCGGTCGGAATGGGATCGCGACTAAGGTGGCTCGCGTTATCGATAGCAACATCGTGATCGACGCCCTGAACGATCACCAGGCAGCCGTGGATGAGATGTTGGCGGAAGAGGATTGCCGCATCAGCCGTGTTTCGTGGATGGAAGTTCTCGTTGGCTGCCAGAATCTCCATGCGGACCGTTTGGCGCGGGATCTGATGGCGACACTCCGCGTTGTGGAAATTTCGGCTCAAATCGCGGAGGCGGCGGTAACGATAAGAAAGCATTCGCGACTTAAGTTGCCCGACGCGATTGTGCTCGCCACGGCTCGAACAGCGGGCCTCCAGCTCTCCACCCGCAACACAAAGGACTTCTCCGAAGCCGACCCCACCATTCGGATACCCTACCGCCTGTGACCATCTCCTTTCGGCGCACAGGCGGTAGCGACAATCCCGTGGGGCCTCGCACCGGCCTCCTTACCACCGCGCATGGCGAAATTCGAACCCCGGCATTCATGCCCGTCGGAACCCTTGCCACCGTGAAGACCGCGAGCCCTGCAGAGGTTCGGTCGACCGGCGCTGACATCCTCCTGGTGAACGCCTATCACCTCTACCTGCGGCCCGGACACGAACTCATCGAGCGGCTCGGGGGCGTGCACAGGTTCATGGGCTGGGACGGACCGATCCTATCGGATAGCGGCGGTTTCCAGGTGTTCTCCCTCGCCGGACTGCGGAAGGTCACCGAAGATGGCGTCCACTTTCGCTCCCATATCGATGGCTCCGAGCACTTCTACACACCCGAACTCGCGATGGAAGTCCAGGCCGCCCTCGGCGTCGATATCGCCATGCCGCTCGACCAGGTGCTGCCTGGCGAATCGGACATCCAAGCTTCCAAAGCGGCCGTCGAACGGACCCTGCGCTGGTTCGAACGCTGCCGCGCCGCACAACCGCAGCTGGCAACATTCGCAATCATCCAGGGCGGCATCCACGAAGAATTGCGCCTGATGCACGCCCGCGAGGCCGCCCAGGCGGGAGCTCCCGGCTTCAGCATCGGCGGACTCTCGGTAGGCGAATCGAAATCTTCGATGTGGGCCATGACCGAGGTCGTTACTCGCGAGCTGCCCCTGGACCGGCCGCGCTACCTCATGGGCGTCGGCAGCCCCGAAGATCTCGTCAACGGAGTGGCCCGCGGCGTCGATATGTTTGACTGTGT
>JBATAT010000196.1:0-3117 GCA_049662005.1 Tepidiformaceae bacterium | reverse complement strand
CTCTCAACGAGGCGCTCGATGCGGTCAGCTTCGTCGGCGATGCCCTCGGCGGTGGCCTGCGTGCTGACCGTGGCGGAGAGGCCCTCGCCCGTCGCGAGATCGACCGTCTGGAGGACGGCGTGGACTGCGCGCCCGACGGAGGTCCCGGCGCGCCCTTTCTTCCACGGCTGGTCGTCGATGTGCGGTTCTGGTTCGGCATCGGCGTCAGGGATGCTTTCGTCGTCGTGGGCGATGGTCGTGGCAGCCAGCACGCGAGCGCGTCCGAGGCGTTCGATCTGATCAGCCCGGGCTGCGATCCAGGCGTCTCGATCGGCTCGAGTCTGCTCAGGCACGCGCTCCGCGCTCTCGCCATGGCCGAGCGCGAGGCCCGGCTGGATTGTTTCCCATTCGGGGTGTGTTTCGCGCAGCGCGCTCAGGCATTCGGCGATGGCGCAGGTCTGTTCGCTGTGCCGTTTCGGGTGGTCGTTGTGTTGCAGGTGAAACAGGCTCACGACGAGCCGTTCCTTTGCCCGCGTTGCCGCAACATAGAACAGCCGGTCCCGTTCGAGGCGCGCGTGCTCCCTTTCGGCCTGCTTGAACGTCTCGAATCCCGGCGTCTCGAAATAGCTGCCCTCGTGCCCGATGTGGACAGCCATCGATTCGGAGCCACCGTCGTTCCTCGCCCAGGCCACCTGCGGGACGCGGTTCGCCGGACCGATACCAAGGCCGGCGAGGATGACAATCGGGAACTCGAGGCCCTTCGCGGCGTGGACTGTGAGGATCTTCACCGCGTCGTCGTCGGGTTCGTTGGCCACGGCCTCTGCAATCAGGGTTCGCTCATCGGCCTGCGTGCGAAGCCACTGAACGAATTGGCGCAGAGACGTGACTGTGCCGGTATCGCCGAGGAACCGTGCCTGTTCAGCGACGAATCGCAGCCGCCGCCACGACTCCCGCGGCCGCGCGCCGGCAACCGAAACTTCGAGCAGCTTGCGGTCGGCGACAATTCGTTCGACCAGCGCTCCGATGCTGGAGTTCCAGCGCATTTCGTGGAACGCGTTCAGCGATTCCATGCCCAGCCGTACCGATTCGGGCGATTCCGAAGGGACAGCGCGGGTGAAATCCCAGCCACCACCGGCGAGCGAATGCTGCAACAGTTCGCCATCCTGGACGGCGAAGGCGGGCGAGCGCAGCGCCGCCACAACGGCAACGTCATCGGTGGGGTCGTCGATGGCGGCGAGGATGTTCGTGAGATCCCGTACTTCCTGGGCGGCGAAGAGCAGCGAGCGGCTTTCGATGCGGGTAGGGATGCCGGCATCAGCGAGGGCGCGTTCGATTGCGGGCGAGTTTGTGCGTGTGGGCAGCAGGATGGCGATATCGGCGTAGCGTGTTTTCGTGCCTTTTTCGCCATCCCGAGCGAGCCAATTATCCCGCTCGGCCGCGATGACCATCGCGACGATTGCCTCAGCCTCCATGCGGCGAACGTCGACAGCGCGCAGGCCACCTTTGCCGCCTTCTACCGCGTGCCCGAAGAGCTGAACGGCCGGTCCCTTACCCGGGTCACGTCCCGGCTCGAGCGCGATCCAGTCGGCCTGCCGGGAATCGGGATCGGTGCCGAAGCCACGGAATAGCTCGCCGCAGGCCTGGTTCACCCAGTCGAGGATTGCCGGACGGCAGCGGAAGTTCTTGCGAAGGGCAACATGCTTTGCGCCGAAGGCTCCGCGTGCTTCTTTGAAGAGTTCGATATCGGCCCGCCGGAACCGGTAAATCGACTGCTTTGGGTCTCCGACGAAGAAAAGGCGACCGGGCTCCGCGACCGTCGTGCGCCAATCGGGCGCCAGTTCGGCTCCCGCCAGCAGTGCCGCCAGCTCGACCTGGATGGGGTCTGTGTCCTGGAATTCGTCGATCAGGACGCGCCGGAATCGGCGATGCATCGCGCTCCGAACCTCGGGGTTTTCGCGCAGCAGGTTGCGCGCGAGGACAAGGAGGTCGTGGAATTCGAGTTCGCCCGCGCGCCGCCGCTCCTCGGCCGAGGCGATGACGAAGTCTCGGACTTTGGGGAGCAGCTGACAGAGCACCCAGGAGCGCGTCCCGTTGAGCATCGCCAGGCGCGCGGCTTCGGCCTCGCGCATCGCTGCGCGCTTCCCCTCGATGTCATCCCAGTCGGGCGCACGGCCCAACTTGCCGGACGCGATCACCGGCATCCGCGCCAGCAGGCGGAGAAGATCGACTTCGGCAGTTTCGCGTTCCTCGATGGTGGTTGCCTTCGTCAGGCGTTCCTGGACTGCCGGTAGCGCATCGATGAATAGCGCGATCCCGTCGAGCTTGCTGGTGAGGCCATCGTTGGCGCCAGAACGCCGCGCGGCGCGGACCTCGGCCACCGGACCATAAATCAACACCGGGTCGAGATCCGGCTCGGAGGCCTGCGGTAGCTCGATCGCTCCGAGCCGTTCCCAGTTTTCGTTGAAGATATCGGCCACCTGCTGGAGGTCGCGAAGGCGCAGACCAACGGTGAGGCCGCGGAGGAGTACGCGCTCGAGGTCTTTCGATTCGAGTAGTTGATCCCGGAAGCGGCCCCAGCGATCCCGAAAGGCGAGCGTCGCCTGGACGTCGTCGCGCAGGCTTAGCCGTGGGGGCAGGCCAGCTTCGAGCGGGTAGAGCGCGAGGATCCGCATGGCGAAGCTGTGCAGCGTCTGGAGTGCGGCCCCATCCAGACCATCGATGGCGAGCGCGTAACGGTCTTTCAGCACGGGATCGGCCGCTTCGCGGGTCGCCGTCTCCAACTCCCTGCGGACGCGTTCGGCGAGTTCGGCTGCGGCCTTTTCGGTGAACGTGATGGCGGCGATCTCCGAAACAGGCACACCCTCGCGGATGAGCGCGAGGATGCGCGAGACGAGCGCGGTCGTCTTCCCGGTGCCGGCGCCGGCCTCGACGAAGATGGTTTCGCGAGTGGAGCGCTCAATCTCGAGGCGAGCTTCGGCGTCGGTGAGCTCAGGCATAGTCGCCTCCCGGGGTCTCGCCCGTGGCCAGCCCGGCGAAGGCGGCGAGGCCGGGGTCGCGGGTCTTCACCGCATCCCAGTTTTCGGTGCGATTCGCAGCAGGGCAGATGTGGTCGTAAGGGCAGTAGCGGCAGTTTGTCCA
>JBATAT010000195.1:0-6519 GCA_049662005.1 Tepidiformaceae bacterium | reverse complement strand
AGATGACGTCGTGCGGAGTGTGGACGTTTGAAACGAACTCAACTGAGTCGTTGACGCCAACGTTGACCGATGCCGGGAAGAACTGCATGACATCGCCCTGGGCGAGGTCGTGCGCTGAGGAAACGTTAAGAGTGAACTTCCGTCCGGCCCCGGAACCAGTGACGGCGACGGGCTTTGCGGAAGCCGAGCCAGCGGCAGCCTTCAGGGCGGCGATGGCCGAGCTGTAGGTGGCGGCGCCGCGTCCATCGATGGA
This sequence comes from Tepidiformaceae bacterium, assembly GCA_049662005.1. Classification (GTDB taxonomy): domain Bacteria; phylum Chloroflexota; class Dehalococcoidia; order Tepidiformales; family Tepidiformaceae; genus Amarobacter. Next base: position 6,266 of record JBATAT010000195.1, on the reverse strand, counting down.
GGCCTGGTTGTCCTGTTCGCCGATGCCCTCGGCCTGGACATAGACCTTGCCGGTCATCTGCGGATGGAGAGCGCAGAAGTAATCGTAGGTGCCCGGCGTGGTGAACTTGATCGAGAAGCTTGCCGGCGGAGCTTCTTCGGGGAGGAAGCCGGAACTCACGAAGCCGGTGCCATCATAGTCGACGACCGCGTCGCCCGGATTCGTTGGTACGGTCGGGTCGCCGGTTGGCTCGCCGAAGCTGACGGTGTGCGGCTCGTCCCAGACGAAATCCCAGGTGATGGTGTCGCCCGCCCGGACGTAGACGGATTCGGGCAGGAACATGTTGACTGCGTAGCCCGTTTCGCCGTCGCCGGCACGAACCGTGAGCGACACTGGAGCGGCCTCGGCCGTTTGCCCCAGGGGCGCAAACACTGCCATCAACGCGATGGCCAACGCTGGCACAGCCAGTAGGAGCTTCTTCATTTCAATCTCCCCAGTTGTTTGGGCCGAAGCCCACACGCGGAAGGTAAACCTGCTTGACCATGTCGTTCAAGTGCCCGATGTGACATATGTCACATCGGTTGCTGGTTCCAGGGTTTAGCGGCCACGACGGCAGTGATCAGCGGCCTTTTGGGGTCATTTCCTGGCAGCCTGCCACTCCGCGGCGGACGGGGCGCCGGACAGTGAAGTTGCCAGCGTTACGCTGCGCAAAATGGCCATCTCAACTGCCCTGGCAGCGAGGACACCGACGGTGAGCGCGTGAGAGGGGGCAACTTCGAGCGTCCCCATCGAGACGGCGAAGGCGATATCGCCATCGCCGGTGGTGTGGGCGGGCGACACCACCCGTGCGAAGCCATCGTGCGCATGGGTGCAGATGCGCTGCAGTTGATGGGGTTCGAGGGCCGCGTTCGTGGCCACGCAAATCAAGGTGGTGTTCTCACCGGGGGTAGCGGCGAGCGCCTCGGTGCGCCGGGCCATGGCCTCAGGCAGGGGGAGGAAGCGGCCCCTTCCCGTGCGCGGCCCGGCAACGAGCTTCGCGGTCGCGGGGTCGACGACAGAGCCGACCGCGTTCGTGGCGGCGATGGCGCCGACAACGATGCCATCGGGACCAACCAGGCTGGCCGTACCCAGGCCGCCTTTGAGGAGATGGTCCGCGCCGAGGAGCTTGGCGACCGTCGCGCCGGTACCCGCACCGACCGAACCTTCGGTGACGGCGCCCGCTTTCGCACGAGCGGCCGCGCGGTAGCCGTTCTCCGCGGTTGGGAACGCCAGCGGATTTCCGATTCCAAGGTCATAGAGCACTGCGGCAGAGACGATGGGAACCGGGCGGTGGGCGGTAGGAAAGCCGGCGCCCCGTTCGGCGAGGTAGCGCATCACACCATCGGCCGCGCCCAGCCCAAAGGCGCTGCCCCCCGTGAACAACACGGCATGGCACCTGCGCACCAGGTTCGCGAGTCCAAGGACGTCCGTCTCCCGAGTGCCAGGGGCGCCGCCCCGGGTGTCGACCGCGGCGGCCGTACTGGTTTCGCAAAGGATGACGGTGCAGCCGGTGGCCTTTCGCCTATCCGTGAACTGGCCAACGCGAATACCGGGGACATCGGTGATGGCGTTTCGGGGGCCGGACGGCCAATCGGCCATGCTCAGGGCTGCCGGCCGGCGCCGCGCCTGGCGTTGAGATAGGACATCAGGAAGTCCCGGGCGATCGTCGAAATGTCGGCGGTGATATCGGCGAGGGTGGTTGCGTCGTTCTCGGCGCTCCCGAAGCTGGAGGCGATCGCCGCTCCGTCAGCGCCAACTCCTGCGAGCCAGATTTCTTCGGCCACCTTGCGGCGGGCGAGGTCGGGAATGAGGAGCATCGGGTTGCCGGTTTCGGCGGCCGCGACGAGGCCAGCGAGTTCGCCCAGTTCGGGCTGGGAGCGCAAGAGCTGGGCGGCCTGGAGGGCATCATCGCCGATGGAGAGTTCGCGCAGCATCTGCTCCGGCGAGATCGTGGCGGCACGCTGGACGAACTCCATCCACTCAGCCTGGCCGGGGAGGGGTTTCAGCAGTGAACGCGCGACGCTGTGGGTGCGGTCGGCCAGGGCCGTGTACACGGTTAGGAGGCGTCGGCAGGCTTCCGCGAGTTCCTGAGCGATGAGGCCGACGAGGATCGCACGGTCGCCCGATTCGGAAAAGACCAGTGTCCGGAGGGCTGCATCGGCCGCCATCTGGGGTTTGCGGAGGGCGGATTTCGCGTAGGCCTCGACGAAATCGAGTTCCGCCATGTTTCCCGGGAAGCTGGCAGCTGGGCTGGTCACCGGCGAATTGTCGGGCTCACGAAGCGGCTTGTCGAACGTGGCCGCGAGCCGGGAAGGTCACGCCGATAGCTCAGCGCTGCGGATCCCAGAGCGCCCCGCGGATGGCCGCGGCAACAGGAGAATCGCCGGCGGCCTGGCGCATGCCCTTTTCGATGCGGGTGGAGGCGAGTTTCAGGGCATCGGTGACGAAGTCGTCGCCCAGGCTCGTGATCAGGCGGCGTGGGAGTTCGAGGAGCCAGCCGATGCCCCAGAGGATGCCAAGCAGGTCGACGAGGTCGGCGGCCGCATCCGGCGAGACCTGGCGATGGCGGGCATAGGCCGCGGCGAGGGCCCGCCGGCCCGCTGCTTCGATGCCCGAGGTGAGAAGAAAGGCGGCAACATCGAAGTACTGCGGGCCGAAGCCCGCTGTGCCGAAATCGGTGAGCCATGCCCGGCCGGGGGCGAGGAGCACGTTCGCGGCGACGGCGTTGCGGTGGGCGAAGCCAAACGGCGACGCGAGCAGGTAGGCGTGGGCTTCTGCCAGGGGAGCCATGGCCGGTTCGCGCTCGGCCGCGGCGAACCCTAGTCGATGCAGCGGGACCTCGGCCGCGGGATAGAGGTCTTCCGGCAACCTTCCCCAGTCGAGCCCTTCCCGAATGGGTAGCTGGTGCCACGCTGCGAGTGCTGCCATGACCGCTTCGGCCGAACCCGGCGGCGGGACGAGCTGCATGGCCGTCGTTCCGGGCGGCGATTCTTCGATCGTTGCCGCGCCGGCGACGGCGAGCAACTTCGGCGCATGGGGGAACGCCGCATTCGCGAGCGCTTCCGCGACGGCGGCGTGGTTCCGTGCTTCTTCCGGTTCGGCAGCCTCACGGATGATGGCCTCGAAGGGGGATTCGCCGGCCACGCTGAGGAGCACGGGGCTCCAGGGCGACTCACCCAGAGGTTCCCAGCGGGTGGCCACGTCCGGGGCGAATCCCAGTGCTGCGAGGATCTGTTCTTCGTTAGCCATGTCGAGCCACCGTGCGGCGCGACTTCGGCTGGCACTTCGGGCAGAAGTGGGTCGCCCGCCCGCCGACAATCGTCCGCCGGATTTCGGACCCGCAGGCGTAACACGGTTTGCCGGTGCGCCGGAAGACCTGGACGTGCATGTGCTGGGTACCCGGTTCGCCCTTGCCGTCAACGTAATCCTTGAAGCTGGCGCCGCGGTTCGCGATCCCGCGTTCGAGGACTGCACGGGATGACTCGAAGAGGCGTTTGGCCGCCAGCGGCGACACGGCTCCGGCGGGCGTATCGGGACGGATGCGGGCTTCGAAGAGCGCCTCATCGACGTAGATGTTCCCGAGGCCGGCGAAGCGGCGCTGGTCGAGCAGGACGGCCTTCACCGGTGCGGTCCGGTTCGCCAGCCGGCTCCGGAACTCCTTGAGCGTCAGGGAGGCATCGATCGGCTCTGGGCCCAGTTTGTCGATGACCTCAGCGGTCGAATCATGCAGCCGCCAGGTGCCGAACTTGCGAAGATCAGACCAGCGCAGGTCAAATCCGTCGTCGAACTCGATAACGGCGCGCTGATAGGCTTCCGGCTCGGCGCCATGGGGCCGCCAGACGAGTCTTCCGGTCATCCGCAGGTGGACGACGAAGACCTTGCCGTCATCGAGCGAGAACATGAGGTACTTGCCGCGACGGCCCAGTTCGGTGACCGAGCGCCCCACCAGGTTCTGGCGGAGGGTTTCGATTGGCGCGCCAACGAGGAGGTGGATGGTGCCGGGGTCGACTTCAACGCCTGCGATCGTGCGGCCCACGACGAGCGGCTCGAGGTCGCGGCGGATGGTCTCGACTTCTGGAAGTTCGGGCACAGGACGATTGTCGAGCGTGCCTTTGCGAATGTCGATTTGACGCTGGTTCCCGGTGCCTGTTCGCTGTGCTGGTGATTACGCATCTCCAGGGCCAACTTGCGCGCATGGATGCAGCGGGGCCGAGCATCGAAGTCGACGTCCAGGGCGTCCGTTACGAAGTGCTGGTGCCGATCGTGCTCTGGCCGGAACTGCAGGAAATCGCCGGTGAGAGCGAGCTCGGCCCGGGCACGGGACCAGCCGTGGGCCTCCATATCTTCTATCACTCGACAGCGAACAACCCGACGCCGGTGCTCGTGGGCTTCTTGCGCCGGGCGGAGCGGGAGTTCTTCCGCAAGTTCACGACGGTCGAAGGGATCGGCCCGGCCAAGGCCGTCAAAGCGATGAACATCTCGGTCAGCACGATTGCGCGAGCGATCGAACAGGAAGACCGCGCCGTGCTTTCGAAGATGCCGGGAATCGGCGCGCGCAGTGCCGACAAGATCATCGCGACGCTGCGGGGAAAGCTGGTGGCGGAAGCGGCGATGCACGACGGGGGCGTCGCACAGCCGGTCGATGCGGCCCGGATGGAGAGTACCCGGACCGTCGCCGATGCGGTCGAGGCGATCGGCGCGCTCGGCTATTCGCGCGGTGATGCCAAGCGGCTGGTTGAGGAGGCGATCGCCGCCGACGGCGGGCTGGAGGGCCTCGAAGCGATCACCCTTGCTGTCCTTCGCCGGCTCGATACGCGCTCTTAATCCGGATTCGCCCGAACCGCGAGCGCAGGGCACGATGGATTCGTGACAGAACCGGACAAGGCCATGGAACCGCCGCCACCACCGTTGCCCGAGGCTGAACCAGCAGCGCCGGCAATCACCGAACTGCCGGGGCCGGTATACGTGAAGGATCCGCCGAGATGGAGCTACTTCCTCACGCCTGCCGCGCTCGTGCTCGGTTCACTCATCATCGCCGGCACCATCTGGTGGACGCGCGACGATAGCGCGGCCACCGTGGCTGCTTCGCCGGAGGACCTGGCCTCGGTGGGCGGCGTCGCTTCGGTTGGGCCGACAGCCATCCCGCCGGAGAGTTCGCCAACCGGTCTCCTCGCAGCGATGACCGGGTACGCTCGCCAGACGGGCCTCAACGAAGAGCAGTTCACGCAGTGCATCTCGAGCCCGGACAACGTGGCGGCACTCAATACCAGCCTGAAGGACGGCTCGGCCCTCGGCGTTTCGGGGACACCGACGTTCTTTATCAACAACAAGAAGCTGGTCGGTGCGCAACCGTTCGCGCTGCTCCAGGAGATCATCCAGAAGGAACTCGATGGCAGCCCCACGAGCCTCGATGGCTATTCACCGGCGCTCCAGGCGCTGGCGGCGAACAATCCGCCGAACTTCGCGATCATGGATTCGAAGCCGGACGTTTCCGGCGCGCAGATCGAGGGGAATGCGAACGCAAAGGTGATGATCGCCGAGTTCAGCGACTTCCAGTGCCCCTTCTGTAAGCAGTGGACGGAGACGGCCCTGCGCGATCTGCGCAGCGAGCTCGGCAACGACGTGGCGCTCGCCTTCCTCCACTTCCCGATCGTCCAGATTCATCCGAACGCCGGGAACGCCAGCCTGGTCGCGATGTGCGCCGGCCAGCAGGGCAAGTTCTGGGAGATGCACGACCTGCTCTTCGCACGCCAAAGCGAGTGGGCGAGCCTGAAGTAAGGCCCCCTATCCGGCGGCGTTCGAACCGTCGTCCGGCTGCAGGTGTTCGAGGATGTGGCGAACCACGCGCCCGGTTCGGTCCATGCCAGCGCTGCAGTGCACGAGAACCGGCTTCGGCAGTTGCTGGAACGACTCCCAGGCGTGAGCGTATTCCTCGGGCGTGAAGGGGTTGGTCTGCTGATCGGCGGTCGGGATGTGGCAGACGGCGAAGCCCTCGCGGCGGTAGCGCTCAAGAAGCCCTTCGGGCGTCGCCTTGCGATAGAGCCAGAGCTGGTCGTTCCCAATCAGGCAGATGACGGAACGGATGCCGAACTCCCGGGCGGAGGCTATCCACGAATCGACAGCCTCGTCGTGGACGGTCAGTTCGGGGCCGGGTGCGAAGCCTGGACGGGGGCTGGTGGCGATGATCCCTTCGAGGACCCAGTTCGGCATCTTCCCAGTTTATCGCGACGGCGGGCTCCTGGTCATCG
>JBATAT010000194.1:0-2378 GCA_049662005.1 Tepidiformaceae bacterium | reverse complement strand
TTAGCGTACCTCTGGAGCTGCGCGCCAAAGTAGTGCGCACCAAACTCGATGGCGACCGCCGGGGAGAACAACATTTCTGGCGCGAAACCATCGACGCCCAATTCGTTCGCAAGCGCCTCCCCGGTGGGCGGGATGATCTGCGCCAGCCCGAGTGCGCCGGCCGATGAGCCAGCGGTAGGGTCCCAGAGGCTCTCTTGCCGGATCAGCGAGGCGAAGAACAGGGGATCGATGTTTGCTTTCTGCGACTCCGTATCAAGTAGCCTCCCAAAATCGATCGGGTAGGACACTCGAAGCAGGTCGGCAGGCGGTTCGTGCGAGTCTGCGCCGGCGTCAATTCGCAGCACCACAGCCAATTGCGCCGCTACGTTGGTCAGTCCGCAAGAACTCGCCTCGCGCATCAATTCAAACCTGCGCCACGGGTCCGCGCCCGCATTCGCACCCCAGATCTCCGCCGCCGCCGCGCTCGTTAGGCCGACGCCCGCCAGTTCGCATGCCGCCGTCGGCGCCGAACCCGGCGGATTGCCCCCGATTCGTCCCTGCAACCATGATTCGATGTATCCCCAATCGACCGGCTGCGCCAGCTTGCGTGGCCTGTAGCGCACATCGATAGGAGCGGATCTCCCGAGTTGCCGTGCCGCCTCGATGCCATACAGCTCCAACGGCCCAAGCTCGCTCGCCCGTTCATAGGCGGCCACAGCGCCCTGGCTGTCCCCCGCGGCCAACAGGGCCCGCGCTCGCCAGTACTCCAACCGCGCGCTCGACCCTTCGATCAGCGAACCCCAGGCCGCCAGCGCGCCGGAAGCATCCCCGCCTTCAAGTAACACGTACCCTGCGCGGAACGCCGACTCCGCGGTAAATTCGCCCCCCGGGCCCTCGCGCACCAGCGCCACGTAGCGCGCACTCACGTCCGCAGCAGGCTCGCTCCACTCGCTCACCCGCGCTGCCCAGTACTTCGCGCGATGGATGTAGGGGCCGCTTCCGCCCGAGTTGGCCGCCAAATCGTAGTACTGGATAGCGGCGGCTCCGTCGCCGCGCTCTTCATAGCTCGCAGCAAGGTAGTAAGCCCGGAACGCAAGGACCGAAGCGTTGTCGGCGGCCGCCAGCCCGGGCTCGAGAACATCAATCGCGTGCTGGTAGGACCCGGCGCGGTAGTACGCCAACCCCGCTACCCCAGGGTCGATTTCGATGCCCTCATCGGCCATCGTTGAAAGAGCCAGGGTGGCGTACCGTGTCCCCGGGAAGTTGGTCACGAGAGCTCGTAGCTGCACCGTCGCCGTGTTGGTATCCCCGGCTTCGAAAGCAAGGCCGGCGCGCTCGAACCGCGCTGGGGCGTCACCCGTATCGCTGATGACCGCATCCAACGCGCTGGTCAGTTCGGCCGAATTCCCCAGCGCCCGCCACTCTTCCACCTGGCTCTGGCGAATCTTCGTCTTCAGTGCGCCGCTCACCCCTCCTTCGGCCAACAACGCGTTCCAGATCGCGTTCCCCGTGTTCGCCCACTGAGCACGTCCGCCTTCGAACCGGTAGTACGGTTCCAACGGGGACCCGCCAGGCAGCTGCGGCCGGGCGTTGAAAACGGTCGCCGCTTCGTCGTACCGCCCGGCATCGTTGAGCCGTTGGACCAGCAGGTACCGAGCGCGCACCGCCACATCCGAACCCTCTGGAGCGACCTTCACGGCTTCGTTAAATGCCGCGAACGCAGAACTGACGTCGTTCAGCGAGAACGCCGCATTGCCCGCACCGATAAGCGCCTCCGCTCGAGCGTTCGCGTCGGCTGAACGTTCTGCGAGTGCCTCGAACGCCCCGCGTGCCTCCGCAAACCGTCCCTCGCGGTAAAGTTCCTGGGCGTCGTCAGCATCGAGCGCAGTGCGTGGCACCGTGGCTGTACCGCCAGGCGTCGCAAGTGCGGGGCCCGCCGTCACCGTGGCCCTGGGCACACCTTGCTCGCCCCCGTCTTTCCAGAAGCAGCCGCCAAGCACCAGTCCACACGCCAACACAAAACTGGCGCAAAATCCGCGGCGGCGGTGATTGCGCGCTCCCATGACCTCTCCGATGCTAAGTTGACGGCGAACAGCGGGATAGCAACGCCCGCCCGCGGGAAAGGATCGGTGAACCCCTGACCCAAACAGCTATCGTCCACGAATCACTCGGTCAAGCGGCGACCAACCAGAACTCCTGGATCGAAATCGACCTCGATGCCGCGGCCACCAATGTCCGAATCCTGAAGGCCGCGCTCACCCCCGGTGGACCCGAACTCATCGCCGTGGTGAAAGCCAACGCCTACGGTGCCGGTGCTGCCATTCTGGCGCCCGCGCTGGAATCCGCCGGCGTTGATCGTTTTGCTGTCGTGTGGCCACACGAGGGCTACATGCTCCGTC
>JBATAT010000193.1:0-5117 GCA_049662005.1 Tepidiformaceae bacterium | reverse complement strand
CGCGCTGCAAGAACGTCGAGTAAATCGCGCAGATTGGCTTGATGCCCTCGGTCGCCAAGCCAGCCGCGAACGTCACGGCATGCTGTTCCGCGATCCCAACATCGAAGACTCGGTCTGGGTGCTTCGCGTGGACTGGTGCAAGCCCGGTGCCCTCGAGCATGGCCGCTGTGACCGCAACAACCTTCGGATCCGACTCGATCAGTTCCTGGGTCGCCTGAGCGAACACCTGGCTGTACGTCGGCCTGGGCTGGGGCGCATCGGCGGCCGCCGGCTTCTTCAGCCAGTAGGTGCCGCTATGGCTCTTGATCGGATCCGCGGCCGCCTCGGGAATACCGTGGCCCTTTTCCGTGAGGATGTGCAGGAGGACCGGCTTGCCGGGTACGCGCTTTATCGAATCTAGCGTGGTTTCCAGTTCCTGGATGTCGTGACCATCGATTGGCCCGTAATACTCGAAGCCGAACTGTTCCCAGAAGCTGCCCGGCACGAGAAGGTCGCGCATGCTGGCCTTCACCCGTTTCGCACCCTGCCAGACCTGCTTGCCAAGCGGCAGGTTCTCGACAAATTCGCCCAGGTCTTTCTTTGCGTTGCGATAGAGCGGGTCGATCCGGATCTTGTTGACGTTCTTGCTCAGTGCGCCGACGTTCGGCGAAATCGACATCGCATTGTCGTTCAGCACAACGATCAGCTTCTGCAGGTTCAGGTGACCGGCGTGGTTCATCGCTTCGAGCGCCATTCCGGCAGTCATGGCGCCATCGCCAATGACCGCGATCGAGTAGAACTCTTCGTGCTTCAGGTCACGTCCGACGGCCATCCCAACGGCCGCGGAAATCGAGGTCCCGGCGTGCCCGGCGCCAAATGCGTCGTGTGCGCTCTCCTTGCGGTCTGCGAAGCCCGAGAGGCCCTCGTACTGCCGGATGGTCGTCATCCGCTCTTTTCGGCCAGTGAGGAGCTTGTGGACATAAATCTGGTGGCTGACGTCCCACACGATCTTATCCTTCGGGGTGTCGAAGAGCCGATGGAGGGCCACCGAGAGTTCCACCACCCCGAGGTTGGAGGCCAAATGCCCGCCTCCGCCGATGCAATCGACGGTGTCGACGAGGAACTCCCGGATCTCTCCGGCGAGTTCTTCGAGTTGTTCATACGAGAGCCCACGGAGATCGAGGGGGCTGTCAATCCGGTCGAGAAGCCTGGTCAAGCTGCGAATTCCTCTACCATCAAGTAGGCCATCCGCCGTCGGTTCGCGCGGTACGTCGGCTTACCATTGGCCCTCCCAACGAGCGTGAAAGTCAACGTACGGTTCGGACCAACCGGGGTCAACTTTGGCCAGTCGAGACGGACAGCGGCTTCTCGGCGGCACCCCGCGAGGTTGCTTTGCCAGCCGCGGACGGGATCGGCGGCGACGCCGGGACACGAATGGTGAACTGGCTCCCCTGGCCCTCCACCGAGGCCACGCTCACGGTGCCGCCGAGCGATTCGACGATCTCCTTGACGATGGCCAGTCCGAGGCCAGTCCCGCCTTCGCGACGGCTTCGTCCCCGGTCCACCCTGTAGAACCGGTCGAAAATGCGGGTGAGGTTCGCAGCAGGAATGCCGGCGCCGTTGTCCGCAACTTCAATCACGGCATGGGCGCCTTCGGCTTTCGTCCGAATCGTGACGGTGCTTCCATCGCCCGAGTACTTGATCCCGTTATCCACCAGGTTGAGTACGCACCGGTACAGCAGATCGGGGCTGGTCTCGACCTCGAGACCGTCGGCGCACTGGGTCGCCAGGGAGACGTTTCTCGCCTGCGCTACAGGCTGCAACTCGCGCACCACCTCGCGAGCGAGGGATGCGAGTTCGAGCGGTTCGGGTTCGGGCCGGTCGTGGTCCTCACGCGTCAGGAGCAGAAGGTCTTCACTCAGCCGGGTCAGCCTATCGGTCTGGCCTTTGATCGTCGTGAGGAGTTCCTGGTATTCCTCCGGGCTCACCTCCGGGTCCATCTCGGTCACTTCGATGTTCGTCCGGATGGCGGCGAGTGGCGTTCGCAACTCGTGGGACGCGTCCTGGACAAATTGGCGCTGGCGTTCGAACGAATGCTCGAGCCGATCGACCATCGAATCGAACGTCTTCGAAAGCGCCCAGAGTTCATCCTTTGGGCCTTCGTAGTTGATCCGCTTTCCCAGGTTCGACGCCGTGATCTCGGCGGCGGCCTCGGTGATATCGCGCACGGGCCGCAGCATCATTCCCGAAAGGATGTAGCCACCGATTCCCGATGCGACTGCCAGCCCGACGACGCTGACGAGCGACCAGAGCCGGAGCCGGTCGAGGTTTTCCGAATAGAGCTGGTCTTCAGCGTCCTTCACCAGTAGACCGGTGTTGAGCACCCTGCGCGGGCCCATGATCGCGCCGCCGGGGCCCGGCTGGGCCGGTTCGTACTGCGTGAGCACGCCCTCCACGCTCACAAAATGCGGCTGGTCGAGGCGCACGGCGATGTTCAGGGCGAGCACGAAAGCTATCCCGAACACCAGCATCAGGCTCGAATACCAGACCGTCAGGCGGAAGCGGATGCTTCCTGTAAACGCGGGCATGTGCACCCTAGAGAACGTAGCCCTTTCCTCGAATGGTCTCGATCAACTGATCCGAGAAGCCTTCGTTCAGCTTGCGCCGCAGGTTGTTCATGTGCACCTTCACGGTCTGCGTGAACGGGTTGGCATGCTCATCCCAGATATGTTCGAGCAGCTCCTCCTGCGGGACAGCCCTGCCCTCGTTCCGGGCGAGGTAGTACACCAGCGCGAATTCCTTCGGCGTCAGGTGGATGTCTCGCCCCTCGCGCTTGGCTCGGTTGGTGTTCGGGTCGAGTTCGAGGCCGCGGGTATCGATCACGGGCTCACGCAGGCCGCCTTCACGGCGAGTGATCGCGCGGATACGGGCCGCGAGTTCACTGAAGGCGAACGGCTTCACCAGGTAGTCGTCGGCTCCATAATCGAGACCCTCGATGCGCTCCTTAATCGAGCTGCGGGCCGTTAACATAATGATGCCGCCACCGAAGCGGTCCTCGCGCAAACGGCGGCAGACTTCCAACCCGTCGACTCGCGGCAGGTTCAGATCCAGGCAGATGACGTCGTAGTTGTTCACAGTTGCCTTATCGAGCGCTTCCGCGCCGTCGTGGGCGATGTCTACGGCGTACCCCTGCTTAATGAGGCCCCGCTCAATGGCGCTGGCGATTGCATCTTCGTCTTCGACGACGAGAACGCGCATAGTGTGACTCCCCGCTCAAGGTATAGATCCACCGTAGTCCGGGTGTACCGAAGTAAAGGTAAAGATTTTCGGGCATCACCCGCGTCCATGCGCCCGGCGTTGTCCTCTCGATGCGCCCGCGGGCACCAGGCAAGTCTGATGTACGCCGGCTTGGTATGATGGATACACGGGAACGAAGCGGCCCCAAAGTATTTGATGAGGGATTCACGAATGGTACTTGCGGACGCCCCGGCTCAGAGTTCGAGCCTCTCGAAGATTGCCGACCTGCTGGGGAGTAACTCCAGCACACTTTTGGATCACACCTGCACGACCATCCCGCGTGAGTCCCTGCACCTGCCTGGGCCAGATTTTATCGATAAGGTTTGGGTTGAGAGTGATCGTTCTCCGCAGGTCCTCCGCAACCTGCGCGCGATTCACAGCCACGGCCGCCTGGGCGGCACGGGCTACGTATCCATCCTCCCCGTCGACCAGGGGATCGAGCACTCCGGAGGGGCGTCCTTCGCGAAAAACCCGGCCTACTTCGACCCGGAAAATATCGTGAAACTTGCGATCGAAGGCGGTTGCAACGCCGTGGCTTCGACCTACGGCGTCCTGGGGGCCGTCTCCCGTCGCTACGCCCACCAGATTCCTTTCATCGTGAAGGTGAATCACAACGAACTTCTCACTTACCCAAACAAGTTCGACCAGATCATGTTCGGGACCGTGAAGGAAGCGTGGAACATGGGGGCCGCGGCCATTGGCGCAACGATCTACTTCGGCAGCGAAGAGAGCAGTCGCCAGATCGTCCAGGTCGCGGAAACCTTTGCGATGGCGCACGAAATGGGCATGGCGACGGTCCTCTGGTGCTACCTGCGCAATCCGGGCTTCAAGGTGAATGGCATCAACCACGAATCGTCTGCCGACCTCACGGGCCAGGCAAACCATATCGGCGTAACCATCCAGGCCGACATCGTGAAGCAGAAGCTCCCCGAACAGAACGGGGGCTTTAAGGCCCTCAACGCCAACGGCGTCAGCTACGGCAAAAGCGACGAGCGCATGTACTCCAGGCTCTCAACCGACAACCCGATCGACCTGACCCGCTACCAGGTCGCGAACGGCTACATGGGCCGCGTCGGCCTGATTAACTCTGGGGGCGCCAGCTCCGGCGAGAGCGACCTCGCCGAAGCGGTGACCACCGCCGTCGTCAACAAGCGAGCCGGCGGCACAGGACTCATCAGTGGGCGCAAGGCCTTCCAGAAGCCGATGGCGGAGGGCATCGAATTGCTCAACGCCATCCAGGATGTCTACCTTTGCGAAGGTGTCACCATCGCCTGAGCGGTGCGGAACTCCACATAATGCACAAAGGCCCGGCGTAATCGCCGGGCCTTTGTAGTGTGCGCTGATGAGGGTTTAGGCCGCTTCGGCGACCTTGCTATCCGAACGGCGGTTCCCGCGACGCTCGAGCATGTAGCCGAACCCGCGGACGTTCACGATGTAGCTTGGCTCGCTCGGGTCGAGTTCCACCTTGCGGCGGATGCGCCGGATGTAGACCTTCACAATCTCCTGTGCTTCCCGATCCGAATAGGTGTAATCCTGCACCGCTCGCAGGATTTCGACGGGACTCACGACCTTACCGGCGTTCTTTGCGAGGAATGCGAGGATCTTGAACTCCGTCGGTGTGAGCGGGATCGTCTCGTCTTCGCGCACCGCCTGGCAGCGGTCGACATCGAGCACGAGGTCGCGGACGGTAATCGTGCTTGGACCATCATTGCGATCATCCTGCACCGGAGGCGCCTTGCGGCGGGCGAGGGCGCTCAACTGAGCGCTCAGCAGTTCGACCCCATCCGTATCGCGCAGGCAAACGTCAGCGCCCGCTTCGAGGGCCTGGCTCATGCCGTTCG
>JBATAT010000192.1:0-5514 GCA_049662005.1 Tepidiformaceae bacterium | reverse complement strand
CTGGCCGACGTGTTGCCCGGCGAGCTCCCGGTGCTCGGTGGCACGGCCCTCGCCGCCCTCGCCCGGACCGGCAGCGAGGGCCTCTCGCGCTCTTCCCCTTTATAAGGAAGCGAATCCGCGACCTTTCGCGGGACTGCCTACGGCAGGTACGCGATCCGGCTGGTCTGTCCCAGCAGGTCCGGGATGTTTCGCTGCGCGTCGCGCACGAAGTCGACCATCAACGGCCGCGTCTCGCGCGGGTCGATGATATCCTCCACTGCGAAGGCGTGCGCCGTCCGGAACGGTGAACGCAGCGCGTTCAGCCGCTCTTCGATCTCAGCGCGCTTTGCGGCCGGATCATCCGATGAGTCGATTTCGCGGCGATAGGCCGCCGTCACCCCGCCCTCGATATGCATCGAACCCCAGTGCCCCGATGGCCACGCGAAACGCCGGTACATCGCCGTACCCCCGCGGTAGTGAAGGCCGCCAGCGACGCCATAGGCCTGCCGGATGAGGAAGCACATGTACGGCGTCCGCGAAAGCGAAAGCAGCGACACGATTCGCGCCCCCGCCCGGACGATGCCCTTCTTCTCCTCCTCGAGCCCGACCATGAAGCCCGGCTCGTCGCAAAGATAGATAAGCGGCAGGTGGAAGGTGTCGCAGAGCTGGAGCAATCGCGCCGTCTTTTCGCCAGCCGCCTTGTCCATCGAACCGCCAAGGAACCGCGGATTGTTGATCATCACCCCGACCGGGTAACCATCGACGCGGGCCAGCCCGGTGATCTTCGAACGCCCGAATTCGGGTTGGATTTCGAAGAACGAACCCCGGTCCAGGACCATCTCCAGGATCTTGCGAGGGTCGTAGACGCGCGCCCGGTTCTGCGGGATGGCAGAAATCAGCCCGTCGTCGCGACGCTCGGGGTCGTCCGTTGGTTCGATGCGTGGCGGCACCTCCCAGACGCTCGAAGGCAGGTAGGAGAGGAACTTGCGCACCTGGCCCAGTGCGTCCTCTTCGTTCTCGGCGAGGTTCGCCACGACCCCGGACGTCCGTACCTGGATGTCTTCGTTGCCGAGGTCTTCCTTCGAAATTTCGATACCGAGGCCCGCGCGAACCACCGGCGGGCCGGCAACGAAGAGCTGGCTCGTGCCCTTCACCATCACGTTGAAGTGGCACATCGCCGCCTGCACCGCGGGCAATCCGGCGACCGAACCCATCACGGCCGAGACGCACGGGACCATCTGCAACAGCTCGGTATCGAGCACGCGGTCGTTCGCGGGGAGGTAGGTGCGACCCATCGATTCGAACGTCCGCACACTCCCGCCCGTCGCATCGAGCAGGCGCACGAACGGAAGCTTGAGCGAATAGCTCTGCTTCACCGCCCAGCCGCTCTTATCGGCGACGCCTCCATCGGCCGAGCCGCCGCGAATCGTAAAGTCGCCAGCGTGGACCACGACCTTCCGCCCATCGAGCCTGAGGATGCCGGTGACGGAGTTCGCGGGCGTGAGTGATTCGAGTGTCTCGCCGTCGTAGGTGGCTTTGCCGGCGAGCACCCCCGTTTCGTTAAACGTGCCGGGATCGGCGAGCAGGTCCAGCCGCTCGCGAACGGTGAGCTTGCCCCGCCCATGGTGGAAGGCGACGGATTCAGGGCCGCCCATCTCCCGTGCCCGCTCTGCCCTGCGGTGCAATTCGTCGACATCTGCCTGCCAGGTCATAGCGCTTCCTCGATCCAGGTTTCGTGTGACGCGATTCTAGCGGTCAGCGGCCCTCGCAGCGCTCGCTCCCCGGGAGCAAACCACATCCAGGGCCGCCGAGGCCGGGAACAAACGCAGGGCTAACAACGTTCTAGTGATGGAAAGGGCATTCGTCTGCGTGGTATAACGCCGATAACGCGCGAGCTGTGGCGGTGGAGGTGGCCATGCACCAGGACTTGAGCCCAAGGGAACGCGAGGTGGTTGCGTTGGTGGCGGAGGGGAAGACGAACCGAGAGATTGCGCTCGAAACTGGCCTCGCTCCGAGCACGGTGAAGGAGTATGTGGCGAACGCCTGCCACAAGGCCGGCGTAACGAACCGCGTTGGCCTGACCGCATGGTGGATTCATCAGGGCGAGGATTCGGCATGACCCCGCCGTTTGGGGGTAGCCAAAGAGAGGGATTGCGGCGGACGGACTCCAGGCTATCTACTGCCCACAGGCTCTGCTTCAGCCGAAAGAGGACCACAATATGAGATACAGCCATTGGCTCCGAATCACAGCATTTTCGATCGCCGGGGTTATCATTGCCGGGTGTTCCTTTTACGCGGCACGACAATGGTCTAACGACCCGGTTGTGCAGGCCGAACTACCGCCCGGGCCTCAGTCCGATGCCGAAGTCACTCCTCTTCCCACTCCGAGCAGTGGCGATGGAATCGACACGAGCCGAGCCGGATGGGGCCTGGCTTACCTTGCAGCAGACAAAGAACTGCCGCGATTTGACCAGCGTATCAACGGGATCGCAGTTGGCCCGACCTCCAGCCACGCGAGCGCAGGACTGTGCGAGCAAGGTGCGGCGCAATGGGTCTCTGCTGCTGCAGCGAACGGAACGCCCCTGGCCATCAACCCAGATTGGCTGCCGAACGGCGCAGTGACGGGCGACGCGAAGGCGGTGCGTTGCGGTGCGGCGATCGTACACACCGAAGCAGCCTTCGAGATACCCCCAGCCCCCGATTTGGCGTCTCGGGTTCAAAGTGGTGAGAGCTGGTTCGACTTGCAACACGGTGGTCAGATCTTCATCTATCGAGACCATGTGGCAGCGCCTGGCTTTGAATCTTCAATCGCCAGCGAAAGGTGGGAGCCTGGCAACATCAACAGGCTTCCAGCTGCCATCGGGCGGCCGGTGCTACGAAGCGAATTTGGCGAAAGTGCGGTTGTCGTGTGGGACGCTGAACGCGGGATGCAAACAGTGGTCCGAGGTTTTGATGTGGAACTCACGGACCTCGTGGCGCTGGCAGAGGAGTTGACGAAATGAATCCGATGCATCTTCAAGTGGCCGGCATAGCCGTTGTGGTACGGGGATCGCGAGAAAATGGCCGAAAGGGGCGTCGCAGTGCAGAATCCACCAGGTAGCCTGCACCGCCATTCGCGCATCGGCGCGCTTGTTCTGACGGCTGCCCTTCTGGCGACCGGTGTTGCCGTCGGCCTGGCATCTGGGCCGGGTGCTTCGGAGAAGACTAAACCACCGCCGGCGGCTGCTCCGGTTTACGCCTCGGACGAAGCACGAGCGACCGCCGAGGTGAATGCGGGCCGCTCGCTGGCTACTCAACAGGCCGCCGATCGAGCGGCGCTGCGCGCGGCGATCAATTCGGGTTCGAAACGCCTGGACTCACTTCCTACCGCTGAGATCGCGGTTACCGACATCGGAACATCAAGCCTGGCGGAAGCAGTCGCACATTCTGAACGGGGCATCGTATTGGGGCGCGTGGTGAGCCAGGAAGCGTTCGACGGATTCGTACTCTCGACGATCGCCGTGGCCGAGACTCTTCGTGGTGGAGACCTGTCCGAGGTCACAGTTGCGCAGGCTGGCGGCCCCGTGTTCTCGGAGGGCATCGCGGTCGCAGTCCAGGCGAGTTCGGATCCTCTTTTGCACCTGGACCGTGACTACATCCTCTTTATTCGGTCGTGCCAGGGGTTCGACTCC
Organism: Tepidiformaceae bacterium; assembly: GCA_049662005.1. Lineage (GTDB taxonomy): Bacteria > Chloroflexota > Dehalococcoidia > Tepidiformales > Tepidiformaceae > Amarobacter. The sequence continues at coordinate 1,864 of JBATAT010000192.1, read as the reverse complement.
GCGCCCACCCGAGACATTGGTTGTGTCGCAGGCGGCGGTCGTCAATTCGGAATAGCCGATGGCAAGGTCGTGAGTTCGTTGGAACCGGAAGGGTGGATGGCTGCGGTCGAAGGGCTCCCGGTAGCGGAATTCAAGCGGCAAATTCTGTCCCTTCCTTAGCCTAAGAGGCACATTGGGGTGCTTGCGGAATAGTGATGGCCGTCCATACTCTCCCGTCGCTTGAATCCAAAATCTCCCCGGTGGCGCGAATCCAAAATCCAGAGCCCCGAATCCAAAATCCCCCTCCCCTGCTCGCGAAATTCCCCCGCCATCCCCAACGACATCGCCACGCGCCACGCGCCACCAAGAGCCGACACGCCCGGGCGTACACTGAACAGCATGTCGCCAACAATGACTGGCTTCGTGGTCGGCGCGACCCTCGCCGTTGTGGCTGGGGTCGCGCTCTCGGCGTTCGGTGGGGCCGGGGTCGCGCTGCTCATCCCGTTCGCCGCCGCGATTCTCGGCGGCATCGGCGCGGCAATCGGCAAGATCGTTTGGGGCTGAGGTTAACGCGATGGCCCGGCGCACCGCGGATTCCGGGCGAACCTTCGACCTGAAGCCGCGGAGATCGTGGAGTACACTGAGACGGTGAGGACGTTCAAGGTCATCGTCGAAAAGCACCCCGACGGCTATGCGGCATACCCGCTTGGGATCCGCGGCGGCGTTGTGGGACAGGGCTCTTCCTACGACGAGGCACTGGCCGATCTCACGTCGGCAATCCGCTTCCACCTTGAGACCTTCGGCGCTGGAGAACTTGCCGAGACCCCCGAGATCCTTGAGGCATTTGTCGCTGAAGTTCGAGTAGAGACTGTTGCCCCGGTTCCCGGCTGACGCGCCAAAAACTCGGGTCCTCGCGGCGTTTCGAATACTCGGCTTCGAGATCGTTCGCGAACGAGAGCACATCTCGCTCGCTCGCACTCACGATGATGGCTCACGCGACACCCTCACGATTCCAAACCACTCGCGAGTGAACTCGGGCACGCTCCAATCGGCCTGCCGCCAGGGTAATGTCAGTCGCGAAGCGTTCCTCAACGCCTACGATGGGAGCTGATGCCCGGTGGCGCGAATCCAAATCCAAAGCCCCGAATCCAAAATCCCCCTCCCCTGCTCGCGAAACTCCCCGGCTATTCCCAACGACACCGCCAGGCGCCACAAATAGCCGATGGAACGTACCCGGGCGTACACTGAACAGCATGTCGCCAACGACGACCGGCTTCGTGATCGGTGCGACCCTCGCCGTTGTGGCTGGGGTCGCGCTTTCGGCGTTCGGTGGGGCCGGGGTCGCGCTGCTCATCCCGTTCGCCGCCGCGATTCTACGCGCCCCCTGAATCGACAATCGCAAATCAACAATCGACAATCCCCCCGTGCCTGAATCCAAAATCCAAAGTCCCGAATCCAAAATCGCCCCCATGCTCGCCAAGCTCACCCTCGAGATCCCCGATGGGCCGGGCTGGCTCTATGAGCCGAAGTGGGATGGCTTCCGTTGCATCGTCACCTTCGACGGCACAAACCCGCCCTACCTCCAATCGCGCGACCTGAAACCACTCGGGCGCTACTTCCCCGAGCTGGTGGAGTCGCTGCGGACGGCCCTGCCCGGCGCGTGTGTGCTCGATGGCGAGGTCGTCATCATGGGGGCGAACGGTCTCGAATTCGAAACCCTCCAGCTGCGCATCCACCCGGCCGAGTCGCGCGTCCGCATGCTGGCCGCACAAACCCCGGCCTCGTTCGTCGCCTTCGACATGCTCGGCGATGGCGGCGACGACTTGATGAAGACACCCTTCGGCGAGCGCCGCGCCCGCCTCGAACGCTTCTTCGAAGCCGCGAA
>JBATAT010000191.1:0-2972 GCA_049662005.1 Tepidiformaceae bacterium | reverse complement strand
TTGCGTCCCACCCCCTCGGAGTTGTGCGTTCACCGTTTTCCGGATGCTCTGGGAGCACCCGAGGGGGTGTTGCAGATTGGCCTAGTACATCGGCGGCGCGCCGCCACCCATCATCGCGGGCTGGTTTTCGGGCAGGTCGGTTACGAGGCAGTTCGTGGTGAGTACCATGGCGGCGATAGAGACGGCGTTCTCGATGGTCGAGCGCGTCACCTTGGCCGGGTCCGGGATACCCATCTTGATCATGTCGCCGTAGACCTCGGTCTGGGCGTTGTAGCCCTGGCCCTTCGGAAGCTTCTTCACTTCCGCGACGATGACCGAACCATCCTTGCCGGCGTTGATGGCGATCCGGCGGAGGGGCTCTTCGAGCGCGCGGCGGAGGATGTTCACGCCAGTTGCTTCATCGCCTGTTGCCTTCACCTTTTCGAGTGCGGCGAGAGCGTTGAGGAGAGCGACACCGCCGCCAGGGACGATGCCCTCTTCGACTGCTGCGCGGGTTGCGCTGAGAGCGTCTTCCACGCGGTGCTTCTTCTCTTTGAGCTCAACTTCCGTAGCCGCGCCCACCTTGATGACGGCGACGGAACCGGCGAGCTTGCCGAGGCGCTCCTGGGCCTTTTCACGGTCCCAATCGCTCTTCGAGTCTTCGAGGATGGCGCGGATCTGGCCGATTCGTGCGTCCAGTTCCTTCTTCTTGCCCTTGCCTTCAATGACGGTGGTCTCTTCCTTCGTGGAAGTGACGCGGCGGGCACGGCCGAGGTCACCGACTTCGACGCTTTCGAGCGTGCGGCCGATTTCCTCGGAGATGACGGTTGCGCCGGTGAGGACAGCGAGGTCGCCCAGGTTGTCCTTCTGGCGGTCGCCGAAGCCGGGGGCCTTCACGGCAAGGATGTTGATCGTGCCGCGGAGCTTGTTCACGGCCAGCGTCGCGAGGGCTTCGCCATCGAGGTCACCACAGATGATGACGACGTTCTTGGTGGCCTGGAGGATTTTCTCGAGAACGGGCAGGATCTCCTGCACCGAGCTGAGCTTCTTGTCGGTGATGAGGATCATGGGATCCTCGACGACCGCTTCCATGCGTTCCGGGTTGGTAACGAAATAGGGGCTGATGTAGCCGCGGTCGAACGCCATGCCGTCGACGTACTCGATCTCGGTCTGGATGCCCTTGGACTCCTCAACCGTGATCACGCCGTCCTTGCCGACCTTCTCCATGCACTCGCCAATGAGTTCGCCAACGGAAGAATCGTTGTTGGCCGAAATGGTGGCGACCTGCGCCATCTGGCTGCGCTCGGTGACCTTGATGCTGTTCTTCTTAATCGCTTCAACGAGGGCGGCAGCGCCAGCCTCGAGGCCACGCTTCAGGCCCATCGGGTTCGCGCCAGCGGCCACGTTCTTGAGGCCTTCCTGCACGATCGCCTGGCCGAGAACCGTGGCGGTGGTGGTGCCGTCACCGGCGATGTCGTTGGTCTTGGACGCGATTTCCTTGGCCAACTGGGCGCCGATGTTCTCGAAGGGGTCTTCGAGGTCGATGTCCTTCGCGATCGTCACACCGTCGTTGGTGATGGTGGGAGCGCCGAATTTCTTGTCGAGAACCACGTTGCGGCCCTTCGGGCCAAGGGTGATCTTTACGGCGTCAGCCAGGGCATCGATGCCCCGCTTCAGCGCGTGTCGTGCCTCTTCGTCGAAGAGCAACTGCTTTGCCATAATTCCGTTACCTCGTGGAGGGGATTTGAGTTCTGCGAGTGGAATATTAGCACTCCCTGTCAATGAGTGCTAATCGCAGGCCGATCGCCTCCCCTACCCACGAAGAAACACAGAGGACGCAAAGCACGCCAACTTCCCCTGGCATTGCCGGCCTTCGATGCCCCCGGGCGCTGAGCGAGGGTTTGGCGGGTTGCGACGGAACTTCACAATCGACGGCTCGCCTAAACTCGAGTCATGAGCATTTCACGCGACGAACTGGTGGATGCCTTCGCCGCCGCGGGCTACCAACTCTGGCTCGTGGGCGGCGCTCTGCGTGACCGTCTGCTCGGCCAACCGGTCAAGGACCGCGATTACGCCACCGACGCGAACCCGGACCAGGCCGAGGCGCTCGTCGTCGCACTCGGCGCGACCGTGACGACGGTCGGCAAGCGTTTCGGGACGATCGGGGTGCTCGCCGACGGCGAATGGAGCGAAATCACCACCTTTCGTGGCGATTCGTATAGCAACGGCACGCGCTGGCCCGATGTCACCTTTGGCACATCGATCGACGAGGACCTGGCGCGCCGGGACTTTACGATGAACGCGATCGCCGAGGACGCGTTTGCCGGTGCGCTGCTGGACCCGTTCGCGGGAGCAAGCGACATCGCAGCCGGCATAATCCGCGCGGTCGGCGAGCCTGCCGGTCGCTTCCGTGAAGACCCGCTACGCATCCTTCGCGGCATCCGCTTCGCCAGCCAGCTCGGCTTCGAAATCGAACCGGCCACCCTCCGGGGGATGCGGGAGACGGCCGGTCTCCTGGCGAGCCTCTCCCAGGAACGGGTGACGGCCGAACTCGACAGGCTCATCCAGGGGCAGCGCCCGCGTGCCGGACTGGAAGTGCTGCGCGATACCGGTGCGCTCGAAGTTGTCCTCCCCGAACTTGGCCCAATGATCGGTTGCGAACAGAACCGCTTCCATCAGTTCGATGTCTGGGGGCACACGCTCTCGACGGTTGAGGCGATAGCCACCACGCCCGAGTCGCTCCGCCTGCGGCGCTGGGCGGCCCTCCTTCACGACCTCGGCAAGCCCGGCGTCCGGCATGTGAAGGCGAACGGCGAATGGGGGTTCTACCGCCACGAAACGGTCGGTGCGGAGGCCGCCGCGGTGCTGCTCGACCGCCTCAAAATGGCCCGCCAGGATTCGCACGCCATCACCCACATGGTCCGCCGGCACATGGATCGCCCCGATGTGACCGAGGCCCGCTCCGTTCGCCGGTACATGTCGAAGGCGGCCGG
>JBATAT010000190.1:0-8480 GCA_049662005.1 Tepidiformaceae bacterium | reverse complement strand
CGCTGCCATCCACCGTGGGGGTCCCATCGGCACCGAAGCGCTACAAGCCGCCACCGGGCGAGCCGATCCCGCGAAAGGCGCTGCCGAAAATCTACGATGGCCACCCACTGGTCCGGTACTGGTACGTACCGGCGGCGGTCCTCGTGGCTGTTTGTGTGGCGTTCAGCGTGATCTGGGTAGCCGGGAAGTTCAGTGGGGACGGCGACAAGCAGCCGGCGGCGCAACCAACAACGGCCTCGACGCTCGATCCGGGGACGGGGAAGACACCCGTGTCTACGACGACCGCTGCGCCTACCACCAGTGCATCGCCGACAGCACAAACTACCACGGGCGCGGGGAAGTTCGCTGCTGGCGAAGCTCTGCTGGTGACCGGGACCGGCGACTGCTTGAACGTGCGCGTAAAGGCAGGCCTTGGCAACGACGCAATCATTTGCGTGGCGGATGGCACCGAGTTGAAAGTGACCGGTGGTCCCGAAACAGCGGACGGACTGACATGGTGGAAAGTGCAAACGGAGCTGGGTGAAGGATGGGCGGCAGAAGACTACCTGACAAAAAAGCCCTGATGCCACGGATGTTCGTGACGGCCCTGCTAGGGTTCGTGGCCCTGTTCGTGCTGCCTGGCTGCCTGTTCGGTGGTGATGATGACGACCCCTCACCGACGGCAACGGCGACGGCGGGCGAGACGGCAACCGCGACGACCAGGCCCGTTGCAACTGCGACCCCGGATCGGCTCGCGACGCCCCCGGCCTCACAGTTGGATGCACGCCGCTGGCTTGAGACCGCCATGAAGTCGAGTTCCTACGATCCGCCCTGCCCTGAGAAGATCCAGACGTACGGGGTTGGGTGTGCGACCGGGGACGTCGATGGGGATGGGCTGCCGGAATTGGCCTACCTCGTGCCGGTGAAGATCCCGGGAACGCAACTGCCGCACCCGTCGGCGGTGTTTGTGCGAGGGGGACGTTCGCAAAAGCTCGAGGAGTTCGCCCTGGACCTGACCGCAGACTCGTCGCTGATTGGGCTTTCGTTCTTCGGGCTCGAGGACCGTACTGGCGATGGCCGGGCCGAACTGAGCTACCTGGCGAACGCTTGCGGCGCGACGACCTGCACGACAACGGCAGTGGTGAAATCGTGGGATGGAACGGCATGGCGCGACCTCGCGCCCGGTGACGCGGGCGTCAGCAACGTGGACGCGGCCGGATGGGTTGGGCGCGGCGCCGACACCGAATTCACGCTGCACGGGGGCAAGCTGCCGGCGAACGCTCCTGTCGAAGCCGGGCCTTCGAGAGCCTCGACGACGACCTTCGCGCTGGAGGGTTCGCGATTTGTGGTGGAAAGCGTCGTCCGGGATGCTCCGGAATACCTGTACCAGGCACTGCTCGATGCAGAGGAGATCTTCGCCACCGATAAGTCCGCTTCGGTCCCAGCGTTCGAGGGACTGCTCAATCGCGACGACCTTAAAGATTGGAAGTCGAAGCCGGGGCAAAAGGATCGGCGGCCCGCGATCGAGGGCTTCGCACTGTTCCGCATCCTCCTTGTCGCTGCTGTCCAGCAGAGGGATGCAGCCACGATCACGGCGGCGATCGACCGGGTGGTGCTTGAAAGCCGCAAACCCGGCTTTGAGCCACTCTTTCCCAACCTTGCCGAGGTCTTCCGGAAGAACTACAACCCGACCGATGGGGTGGTTGGAGCGTGCGCGGCGGTGAACCTGTACCTCTCGCAGCCAGCAGCGGGCGGGGCGGACAACGGGGCGTATGTGGAGCAGCTCTTCGATTACGGGTACACGAACCCGCCCGGGCGGGAGTGGGTGGCGAGACTCTGCCCGTTCTAGTGGCGGGGGTTCAGGGGCCTTTGGGCTGGAAGTGATGGGGGCCGGTCGCGGACGCTGGCGGTTCCGATGCGGTGGGGTTTCACGGCCTTCGGCGCCCTTTGGGCTGGAAGGGATGGGTCCGGTCGCGGACGCGGGCGGTTCCGATGCGGTGGGGTTTCACGGCCTTCGGCGCCGTTGGGCTGGAAGGGATGGGGGCCGGTCGCTTACGCTCGCGGTTCTTTGTGTGTGGTGGGGTTTCACGGCCTTCGGCGCCCGGTGGGCTGGAAGGGATCTGGGCCGGTCGCTTACGCTCGCGGTTCTTTGTGTGTGGTGGGGTTCACGGCCTTCGGCGCCCGGTGGGCTGGAAGGGATCTGGGCCGGTCGCTTACGCTCGCGGTTCCTCGTCGCTTCGCGGCGGGAGCGCGAGTTCGGCGTGGTGCTGTCGAACCCACTCGGTCCGAGCGGCCCAGTGTTGTGGGTGGCTTTGCCAGCCGTGTTCCGCCTCTTGCAGCCACTTCCAATCAGCCCAACAGAGGAGGGCGAGGTCGAGGTCGCGCATGGCGAGGCGGCGAATCTCTTTCATGATCGGGCTGCGATCGCGCTTGCGCTTTTCGAATTTGTCGGCAAGCAGGATGACTTTCGCGATCATCGGCATGGTGGCGGCGCCTAGCGTGTGGTCGCGGACGGCGCTTAGGGCTTCGTCATCGGTGACCGCGAAACGCTCGCGCAGGGTTACCGCGGCGATGGGACCATGGAGCAGGATGGGATCGGCGCGGTCAGCAGCTTCGATGACGATTCCAGCCTCGGCAGCAAGCTTGAGCTGATCTTCGGGAGGAAAGGAACGAAAGAGGTCGTGGCCCCAGGTGGCGAGTTCGACGCGGAGCGGGTCGAGGTCGTAGCGCTGGGCGAGATCGAGCGATTCGACGAGGACGCGCTGGATGTGACGGACGAGACCTTCGGGGCGGGATTCGAACTCAGCCTGGATGGCGCTGATCTGGGCACGGATCGAGGTTGGCATCTAGCCTTCGGGGCCGAGCATTCGGCCGCCCAACAGGTGCAGATGCAGGTGGTGAATGGTCATTCCTGCCGCATCGCCCACATTGAAGGCGAGACGGTAGCCGCTTTCCCAAACACCCTCGACGCGGGCCACATCTTTGCTGAGCATGAAGAGGCCGGCGAGCATTTCGGTGTGGTTCCATTCGAATTCGCGCGCGCTATCGACGTGGACCCGGGGGATGACGAGACAGTGGATCGGAGCGCGCGGGTTAATATCACGAATCGCGACGGCGTGTTCGTTTTCCGCGACGAACTCGACCGGGACTTCGCCGCGCACCATCCGGCAGAAGAGGCAGTCTTGCACCTGCATGGGGCGATTGTGGTGCGTGCGTGGTTCTGTGTCGAACCGGCGGTGGCCCGGGTACTCGAAGAGTTACAGACGGTTTACAGTTCGGGAATGGCAGAACGCGAAGTGAGTGTCCTCTCGCATTTTTGGTCGCCGTTATGTGCTGTCGGGAGCCATGGGCCGAACGGGCCGAACGCACAGATCTGCGTCTCGGTGTTCGGCGCTTCAATCGTGCCGGAGCGCCCGCGATTGCTCGTCGTGCTCTCGAAGACGAACTACATGACGGAACTGGTGCACGCATCTCGAACACTGTCGGTGACCGTGCTCTCCGAGGCGCAGTCCGGGCTGCTGGAGCCGCTCGGACTGCGAAGTGGGCGGGATGGCCCAAAGCTCGAAGGACTGGCATACGAACTGACTCAAGCCAGCGACCCGGTGTTCACGGGTGGCGCGGGCTGGGTGCAGGGCGGGGTACTCGATTCGTTCGATCTCGGAGATTCAACAGGATTTCTCGTCGCGGTGCGGACGACCGTCAGCGAGAGCGTGGCTCCAATGAGCTGGCAGACGGCGAAGGGGATGGTCGGGGAGGAGTTCCTCGCCCGGTGGGCGGAGAAGAGCGCGAGGGAGCAGGAGGCCGCGCGTGCGGCGATGACGTGGAGAGAGTGAGGGTGCCGGCTTGACGGCCCTCGGCGGCCGGTGGCCTGGAGGGGCGGGTGGCCGGTCGCTGACGCTCTCAGTTCTTTGCAGTCGCGCGCGACGCGTATTAGGGAAGTCGGTTCACGCGAAGAGGACGTGGGTCTTCAGGAAGGCTTCGACTGACTTGTAGAAGGTGTCGATGGTTTCCTGTTTGCGCCAGCCGTGGCCTTCGCCAGGGTAGAGGTGGTATTCGTGGGGGACGCCGCGGGACTTGAGCGAGGCTACGATGCTATCGCTCTGTTCGCGCGGAACGACGCGATCGATCTCGCCCTGGAAGACGGCGATCGGGTCCTTGATCTTGCTGGCGTGAAAGATTGGTGAACGCTCGCGGTAAGTCGCGGCGGCTTCGGGTAGCGGGCCGAGCATGGAATCGAGGTATCGCGCTTCGAACTTATGGGTATCGGCCGCGAGGGTGAACATGTTGGCGACGCCGAACATGCAGATGGCCGCTTTGTAGAAGCCCTGCAGTTCGACGAGCGACTGGAGGACAGTGTAGCCGCCGGCGCTGCCGCCCATGATGACGAGACGGGAGGGGTCGGCCATGCCCCGTTCGCCCATGGCTTCGGCACCGAATTTCGCATCCTGGACGTCGTAGATACCCCAGCTTTGGCGCAGCTTCAGCATGTACTCGCGGCCGTAGCCGGTGCTGCCGCGATAGTTCGGCTGGAGAACAGCGTAGCCGCGAGTGGCGAGGTATTGGGCCTGCGGGGACCAGCCGGCCTGCACCTGGCTGGTTGGCCCGCCGTGAATCAGAAGGATCATCGGTGGCACACCTGTGCTTTCGAAGGTTTCGCTGGCGGGCGGGTAGTAGAGCCCATGGGCCTGTTCGCCATCGAAAGATTTCCAGGAGACTGGCTGCGGTTCGGACAACGCGGCCGCGGGCACCGATTCGCTGTCGCTGCGGCGGCGAACTGAACTCACCGGTTGCTCGCCGGAGAAGTTGAAGACGACGACGCGCGATGGTTGCCTCCCACCACTGGCGACGACCGCGACCTTCTCGTTGTTCGGTGCGGCAGCGATGCCGGCGAACACGGAGTAGCCGGGGTGAAGTTGGTCGCGGTCTTGCACCTGACCATCGGGAGCAATGGCGACGAGGGTGGCGAAACCAGCGCGCTGGCGGATGGCGACGATCGTGCCGGAGGCTGTCTGTGTGAAGGTCTTCATACCATGTGCCCAGGCGGGCGTCCCGAATTCGAAATCGCCGCTGGTGAGCTGTTCGACCGTCCCGGCGGCGAGGCTACGCCGATAGAGGTGTCCCCAGCCGGTTTCGTCGGAGACGTAGAGGATGGAGGCTCCATCGCTGGTGAATGCGCCCTGGAAGATGGCTGTCTGGGGGCCGCCGGCGACGACTTCAGCGCCGACCACCAGAGGCAGGCCGCCTTCAGGAAAGCCGAGCCTTGCAACTTTGAGTTCGGTACCATCCCAGGGCATGTTCGGGTGGTCCCACTCGACCCAGGCGAGGCGGTCGCCCTGGGGGTGCCAGGCGGGCTGCATGTAGAAGTCGCGGCCCTCGGCGAGGCGCTGCGGCCAGTGCTTTCCTTCGGTATCGACGACGGCGATGGAGTCGGCATCCTCGTAGGTGTGGATGTAGGCGATCCACCGGCCATCGGGGGAGACCGTGGGCGTAGAGGCGGCGCCGAAGGCGGGCGTGATTGGCTTCGCCGCACCGCCGGAAAGCGGCTGGCGGTAGATTCGCTGGTCAGCCTGTCCGACGAAATAAGCAGCGCCGTGGGCGAGGGTGAAATCACCGCCGCCATAGCCGACAAACGCACGCACAGAGATGTCAGAAGTGAGGTCGCGTGTGGAGCGGTCATCGGCACCCTGAACGACGATGACGCCCTTATCTGAGCGGCCTTCGACCCATGCGAGTGTTTGGCCGTCGGAATCCCAGCAGGGTTCGCCAAGGCGGATGCCAGCGGCGATCGCGGCAGAGGTTATCGGGCTGGGCCAGAGGCCGAACATTCGGGTTTCGCGAGACATGAAGGCTCCACGGGCGGGGTGATGCGGTGATTCTACGGGTTGGGCGGTTTCGCGGACTCAGGCATCGGCGAGACGTGAGATTAGGGGCCAGTTCGGTATGCAGTATGTTAGTATGCGTTCATGAGGCGCACGACGATTACCTGGCCGGAAGAGATCGCCCTCGCGGTTGAGCGTGTCGCCCAACGACGACAGATCTCGGTGAGCGCGGCGATTCGGGAACTGGTGGAGAAGCAGCTCGCAGAGGAGCGAAAGGTGTCGCCGTTTGAGTCGCTGATCGGGCTCATCGACGATCCGAACTTTCCGCAAGCCGCTGACCTCGATGTTGAGCTAGCCAAAACATGGGCGGATGCAATTGCTAACGATCGTGGATAGCGGCCCGCTCATTGCGCTGTTTAACCGCTCGGATCAACATCATGCCATATGTCGAAACCTGCTCATGGACACATCGCGGCAGTTCGTCGTCCCAGCGCTTTGCATCGCCGAGAGCGCATACCTGTTAAATGCACGCAGTGGTTGGAAGGCCGAAGCGGAATTCGTGGAGCGCGTTCAGTCGCTGGATATTCAACTCCCGCTGGCGACAGAGTGGCCCAGGATCGCACGGCTAATCCGGCAGTACGCCGACTTCCCGCTGGGCGCTGTGGACGCCTCGGTGATCGTCCTCGCAGAGCGGCTCAACGCCACAACCATCGCAACCCTGGACCATCGCCACTTCCGGGCCGTTCGGCCGGCGCACGTTGGGTCGTTTACGCTGCTTCCGGAGCTTTAACGCTAATCAGGATCGAAACGCTTAGACTCGACGGGCGAGGGAACAGATGCTCAAGCAAGACACCCTGGCGCCAGATTTCACCGGGACGCTGGACGACGGATCGACGTTCAGCCTCTCGTCCAATCGGGGCAAAAAGAACGTGGTGCTCTACTTTTATCCCAAGGATTTCACGCCCGGCTGCACCTCGCAGGCGTGCTCGTTCCGAGACAACTATGCCGAGATCGAGCGCTTTGACGCGATAGTCGTGGGCGTGAGCGGCGATAACGAAGACTCTCATGCCTCGTTTAAGGAGAAGCATGAACTACCATTCCGGCTGATTGCCGACCGGGGGAAGCAAATTCACCGGATGTACCAGGCGGTCGGGCTGATTCCGTGGATGACGCCCCGCGTGACCTATGTGATCGACAAACGGGGGGTGATCCGCTCGGTGATACGGCACGACTTCCGGGTGAAGGAGCATGTGCCGGAGGTAGTTGCCGCCCTCGAGAGGCTATCGCGGGAGCGGTAGCCGCGGGGTTGTCCACGGCGCCCTGCCGGGCATTCGTGCCGCCTGTTCGCTACAGCGCCTTCAGAAACCGTTCGACTGCCTCGTTGAAGGCGACAGGCTGGTCGATGTTGGACGCATGGCCAGCATCGGGGATGGTCGCGAGAGTGGCGCCGGGGATTTTTTTCGCCATGTAGTCGGTGGCGCCCAGAAATGGCTGGTCCTTTTCGCCGACGAGGACGAGCGTGGGTACTTTGATGCTGTCGAGCGATTCGATAATGCGGGAGTCGAACTGGGCGAGCATTCCGCGCGCAGCGTGGGCGAGGCCCTGCGCGGAGCGGTGCTGGGAGACTCGCACTTCGGCGCTACTCCCGAGGGCGTCGAGGCCCTTCGCTTCGAACGTTTCGGCGCGCTTTCGGGAAGTTTCGTTCCAGCCTTCGCGGGCCACCGGGTTTTTGTACCCAGGGCCGGTATCGAAGAGCATCAAGGCCCGGACCATTCCCGGGTGGGCGATGTTGAAGGCGAGCGACATGTATCCACCGAGCGAGAGGCCACCGATGACGGCCGATTCGATGCCAAGGTGCTTTAGGATGGCGGCCATGTCGTCGACGGTGGCGGCCTCGGAGTAGGCAGCGGGATCGTCGGGGCTATCGGACTGGCCGTGGCCGCGCATGTCCCAGGTGATTACCCGATAGCTGTTCTTCAAAGCGGCGACCTGGGCTTCCCACATGCGGCTGGTAGCACTGTAGCCGTGGCTGAGGAGGATGGCCGCGCCGGCGCCGTGGTCTTCGTAGTAGATGTTCACGCTGTCGCGATTGATGGTTGCCATAGGTTAGGTGCCTCTGCGGTTGGTTGTGGGCGCGATTCTACGCGCGCGAAGGGTGGTGCGCTTACGCCACGGCCGGAACTACAGCTAGCGCTTGCGAGCGACGACTCCCTTCGCGGCTGCTACAAGACGAGCAGGCGTGAGTTCGAAGTAGCCGAGTAGTTCATCCCACTTGCCGCTGGTGCCGTAACGGTCGACGCCGACGAAGGAGATAGGTGTTGGCAGCGCTTCGGCGAGGACGTGAGCGACGGCGGTTCCGAGGCCGCCATGTGTCTGGTGTTCTTCGGCGGTGACGATGGCTCCGGTTTCGCGGGCAGCCGCGAGGATGGCTTCGCGGTCGATCGGCTTAATCGTGGCCATGTCGATCACCCGTGCGGAGACGCCTTCGCTGGAGAGCTGGCTCGCCGCTTCGAGGGCGATGCCGACGAGGATGCCGCAGGCGATGATGGTGACATCCGACCCGGTTCGGAGAACCTGGGCTTTGCCGATTTCGAACTTGAGGGCCGAATCATAGATCGCCTCGATCTTTGGGCGGCCCGTACGGACGTAGGCGGGGCGAGTGGTCTTCCCGACCGCGATGAT
>JBATAT010000189.1:0-13460 GCA_049662005.1 Tepidiformaceae bacterium | reverse complement strand
CAAACCCCTGGAGGTTTTCGCAATGTCTGAAATCGCCGAACGCGGCTATGCCAATCCCGACGTATTGGTCTCGACCGAGTGGGTGGCGCAACACCTGAACGATGCCAACGTTCGCATCATCGAATCGAACGAGGATCAGCTCCTGTACCCGTCGGGGCACATCCCGGGGGCGGTCCAGGTCGACTGGGCGGCCGACCTCAACGACCAGCTCCGGCGCGACTATCTCGACCGGGCCGGCTTCGAAGCGCTGGCCAGCAAGATCGGCATCACCCGCGACACGACGGTGGTGTTTTACGGAGACAAGAGCAACTGGTGGGCGACCTACGCCTACTGGGTCTTCCAGCTCTTCGGCCACACCAACGCCAAGGTGATGGATGGCGGCCGCTTGAAGTGGGAGAAGGAAGGGCGCGAGCTTACTCGCGAGGTTCCGAAGCCCGCCGCGACGAAGTACTCGGCGCCAGAACGGGACGACAAGAAGATCCGGATCTTCCGCGATGAAGTGCTGAAGAAGCTCGACGGCGACACCAGGCTCGTCGATGTTCGCAGCCCCGCAGAGTTCTCCGGCGAGAAAACACACATGCCGGAGTATCCGCAAGAAGGCGTCCTCCGTGGTGGGCACATTCCGGGAGCGAAGAGCGTCCCGTGGTCACGCGCGGCCAACCCGGAAGATGGCACCTTCAAGACGGCTGCCGAACTGAAGGCGATCTACGAAGACGAGCAGGGCCTGAAGGCGAGCGACGATGTCATCGCCTATTGCCGCATCGGTGAGCGCAGTTCACACACCTGGTTCGTGCTCAAGAACCTGCTCGGCTACCCGAACGTTCGCAACTACGACGGCTCGTGGACCGAATGGGGCAACTCGGTGGGCGTGCCCGTCGAACGCTGACGAACTCGAAGACAACCAAAACGGCCCGCAACCGTGCGGGCCGTTTTTTGGTTCTCCGTCGGGTCAGGCTGTTTCGATGACCAAGCTGGCGACTTTTCGGGCTGCATCGAGGCGCGCTTCCGGCGTTGCCTTCGGGAACTCGACGTCAACCACAAAGACCCGCTCGCCTGCGATGACGAAGAGCCCGCGTTCGCGTGTCCAGATCGCTTCAGCGCCGATCCCCGGAACTGGCTCACCAGTCCGCAGCGCCACCTTCTTGAGGACGGCGAACATTGGGCTGGTCGCAATCTTCGACGACAACAGGGCGATGTTCAGGTGATTTCCCTGGTCATCTTCGAACTGTTGGGTAGCGGCCGTTTGCCCGAATTCGGAACTGCTCGGGTTCTTGCCGGGCGTCGCCGGGTGCAAAGCAAGACCTGTCGAGGAGAGCAGCGCTTCCGGGGTTAGGCGGCTGAACGCAGATGCTGCCGCCGCGATCTGCGCCGGTTCGCCCGGTTCCACGGCGGGGTCGGGTGCCGCAGCGCTGAGGACCGTGAGGCTGGAGAGGTGATGGAGGTGGGGCGAGACCACCGCCCGCACCCGCTGGCCGCGCGTTGGGACAGGCCCGAGGGGAGGCCTGATGAGCGCGACGGTCGCGTTCCGGCGCCCGTCATCAATGGCGAATCGGCCCGCGTGGACCTTCACGACTTCGCCTTCGATGGTGGTCGTCTTGCCCAGGTCCAACGCGCCACGGACGAGCCGGATAACGCCGCCGAAGGTGCGCGCCGAGAGGTAGATGCCAGCCACGACCAGGACGGCACCGATAACGGCGACGAGGATCTGGAGGCCGCCTTCGCCGAGGCCGGGCGTGTTGGTGCCGGTACTATCCAGCGCATCACGGCCGATCCGGTAGCCTACAACCGCTACGATCGGCAACGCGACGTAGGCGAGCGCGCCCCAAAACACGGTCCGCACCAGTCCTTCGCCGAAGACTTTCAGCGGCTTCTGTCCGAAGCCAAAGCGTTCGGGATACTCGATCCGGATCTCGCGCCAGGCACCGGTAGAACGTGTCCAGGCGGTGCGGGGGTCATCGGCGACGATCGGCAGGCCGCGTGCGGCATCGTGTGCTGCGCCCGTGGCCACGCCATAGGCAAGCAGCCGATCCCAGATTGCGACCGAGGCAGGGGGCTGGCCATCGAATGCGTGGCTGTGGCGGAAGTACTCCCGCATCCCGAGCCATTGCGCGCAGACGCGCTTGCCCTCGGGCGTATCGGTCACGTCTTGCGACCAGGTCACAAGGCCCATCGCGACCAGCCAGGCGGCGCCGGCCGCACCGAGCCAGTCGCCCGCCGAGATGTTGTCGCTACTGGAGCTCGACTGGCCGACATGCGCCGCCCCGAATGCGAGGGCGAAGAAGCCGAAGGCAAACGCGAGCCCAACCCCAACAATGAGGTAATCGACCATCTCCCAGCGCTTGCGGGCGAGGCCCTTCGCCCGCGCTTCGGCCGTTACTGCCTTGCTAAAGCGCTTTATCCAGCCCTCTGCGGAATCCTCATCGAGCTTGATCACTTCGATCGGCGCCGATCCGCCGGTCGCGCGCGATTGCACGAGCCGGTAGACCTGCTCTTCGTAGCCGGCAAGCGAACCGGCTGCCGGCGCGTCGCGCAGACGTACCACGGTGTCGTCGTGGCCGACGAGGTCCAGCCCGAGGATGCGCCTGGCGGAGAGGTCCACAAGCGTGGCTGATATGCCGCTCGATGTCGTGTGCCAGTTGTTCACGAGGAAATTAACGACTGCGGGCGATTCAGGATTCGGTGGGATTTCGCTGATCTCGGGACCAGCGTGGGGCAAGTCCGGGCGAGTTCGCAGCCAGCGGTAACCGAATGCGATTGCCCAGAGCGCCAGGGCAACGAAGCCCGCCACGAGGAGGAGATAGGACACTCCGTGAAAGCCATCGAACTGCTTCGCCGCTGCGAGGAAAAGCACGCCGGGAAGTGTAGTCACTTCACGGGGAAATGTCCGGTATTGCCACCGGAGAGAATCGAGGGAACGCCAGGTTCGCGGGGTAGCCGCCCGTTCGCGGCCCGGCCACCTGATACCCTGAAAGCACGACTCTCTCTACGACAGGGCAGGCCCAATGGCATCGGAAACGTACATCCTCGGCGGTTACCAGACGGATTTCGCGCGGAACTGGCTGCGCGAGGGCCAGCAGATCCCGGACATCCTGGCGGAAGTTGTGCAGGGCGCGCTCGCTGCGACCGGCGTCCCGGCGAGGGACATTGGGACGGGCCACGTGGGGAACTTCGCAGCCGAGCTCTACGCGATGCAGGGGCACCTTGGTGCCTTCCTCGTCCAGACGGACCCGGCGTTTGCGGGTTTGCCGACGGCGCGACATGAGGCAGCCTGTGCCTCCGGGTCAGTTGCGACATTAGCAGCTTCGGCCGAGCTTGAATCGGGGCGCTATGACGTTGCCCTCGTCGTTGGCATCGAAAACATGAAGACGGTCGATGCGGCGACCGGCGGTGAATACCTCGGGACGGCAGCCTGGTACGAACGCGAAGCGAAGGGCGTCTCGTTTCCATTTCCGGCGCTGTTCGGCCAACTCGGGGATGAGTACGAACGCCGCTTCGGGCTTTCGAACGACCACCTCACGCGGATCTCCGAACTCAATTTTGCGAACGCACGGCGGAACCCGCTCGCTCAGACACGGGAGTGGCCGCCAAACCCCGAGAAGATGGCACAGCCTCTTACCGGCCGCATCCGCATTGGGGACTGCTCGCAGGTGACCGACGGGGCGGTGGCGATCGTTCTCGCTTCGAAGACTTACGCCGAAAAATACCTGCGTGAACGGGGTCCATCGGCCCGGATCACGAGCATCGACGGATGGGGCCACCGCACAGCAACAATGGCGTTCGCTGAGAAGATGGCTGAAAGCGCCGGCCAGCCATTCGTGCTTCCACATACGCGGCGGGCAATCACCGACGCCTTCGAACGCGCCGGAATCGCGGATTGCTGGTCGCTCGACACGATCGAAACGCATGACTGCTTCACAACCTCGGAATACATGGCGATCGACCACTTCGGAATGACCGCCGCGGGGGAATCGTGGAAGGCTATCGAGGACGAAACGATCGATTTCGGTGGGACGCTGCCGATTAATCCGAGCGGCGGACTGATCGGCGCCGGGCACCCGGTCGGTGCGACGGGTATTCGCCAGTTGCTCGACGCCCACCGCCAGGTGGCCGGGATTGCGGGCGCCTACCAGGTCGAAGGTGCGAAGCGCGCAGCGACCCTCAACCTCGGTGGCAGCGGGACGACGAGTGTTTGCTTCGTCGTGGGAGCAGCCGGTTTGGAATAGGCCGGTATCTCTATCCGCCACGGGCCCGTAACATCAGCCCCGCCGCCCGGGGGCGGCCGCGCAACATGCATAAACGAACAATTTTGCCCAATGGGCTCCGCATCGTCACAGGCGAAATGCCGCATACACGCTCCGCGACGGTGAGCATGTATGTCGGCGCGGGCAGCCGTTACGAGCGGGACGAGGAGGCGGGCCTTTCCCACTTCCTCGAGCACATGCTCTTCAAGGGTGCTTCACGCCGGCCGACCGCCCGTGAAATCTCGGAGGCGATCGAATCAGTTGGCGGCAGCCACAACGCAGCGACGGACCGCGAGGTCACGGTCTACTACGCGAAGGTTCCGCACACAGCGGCCATGGAGACCATTGATATCCTCGCCGACATGTTCCGCGACCCGATCATGGATCCGGCGGAACTGGAGAAGGAGCGGTCTGTCATCCTCGAAGAACTGGCCAGCGTTGAAGACAGCCCCGGCGAGCTGGCATCGATCTTGATCGACGAAACGCTCTGGCCTTCGCAGCCCATCGGGAGGAACGTCGGCGGCACGCCCGAGTCGGTGACCGCGCTGCCAATCGAGGCGGTGAACGCCTACATGCGGGCACAGTACGTGCCGGAGAACACGGTCCTCGCCGTAGCAGGGAACGTCCGGCATGAAGCGGTGGTGGAAGCGGCGGAGCGGTGGCTGGGCGACCAACCGAAGACCGCACCCGGGGCCTGGTACCCCGCCATCGCGCGCGATGGCTCACCTCGGCTCGCCGTGCGCGAGAAAGAGACCGAACAGGCCCACATCTGTATCGCCTACCCGAGTGTTTCACTGAGTGACCCGGACCGGTACGCGGTCGATCTCCTCAGTACCGTACTCGGGGAGGGCATGTCGAGCCGGCTCTTCCTCGAACTGCGTGAAGAGCGCGCCCTGGTGTACGACGTTCACAGCTACCCGAGCGAGTTTCGCGACACCGGATCATTCACTATCTACGCGGGTTGCGACCCATCAAATGCCCGGATCACGATCGAAGCCGTCCTCGAAGAGACTCGTGCTCTGCTTAAAGGCCTTCCGAAGGCGGAACTCCTGAAGG
This sequence comes from Tepidiformaceae bacterium, assembly GCA_049662005.1. Classification (GTDB taxonomy): domain Bacteria; phylum Chloroflexota; class Dehalococcoidia; order Tepidiformales; family Tepidiformaceae; genus Amarobacter. The sequence continues at coordinate 8,163 of JBATAT010000189.1, read as the reverse complement.
CGAAGGAGATGGCAAAGGGCCGGATCCAGCTTCGGATGGAAGACACCCGCAGCGTCGCCGGCTGGCTTGGTTCGCAGGAACTCCTCCTTGGGACGGTCTACACGGTCGACGATATCGTCGAGCAAATTGAGGCGGTTGATCACGACCAGGTGATGGCGATGGCAGCGCGAGTCCTCTCGCCCGAACACGCGGCGATGGCGATCGTCGGGCCGTTTACCGACGACGCAGAGTTCACCGGGTTCGTCGGCTAGAATCGTCACATGGCACAGGCGTTTTTTGGGCAGCCATCGCACACGTTCGTCCCCGGTGGGGCGCACATCGCGGTGTACATCGTTCCGGTGTTCGAAGGGCGCCTGGTTGTCTTCGATGTGGCCGCAAGCGCGGCGCGAGGCCGGTGGCTCCCATGGGACGTCCTGGAATTCGGAGGCAACCCCTATGAAGCGGCCGCGACACTCGCTGACAGCTGGTGCGATGGGGCGGTATCGGAACTTGTGCTTGCCGATGCGATGTCGTTCCCATTCGAAGGTGGCGGCTGGGAACTGGCCCTCATCTTCCGGGCGGAGCTCACCAGCCCTCCGGGCGGCGACGAGGCGCGGCGTCCAATCGTCGTCGAAGCGGGAACGTTCGATTCGATTGGGAACTTCGATCCGGTGGACCTTGAGCGCTGGGTCGTTCGAGCCGAGGGTGTGAAACCCGCTTCGCCTGCCACCACAGACCTGCTGTTCTAACCCGCGGGAAAGCACACAGGGATCGTTCTGATCAGACGCCGGTCGCGCGCTCGTGGACGACGACCCGAACCGGCTGAACGCCCAGGGTTGCCACGTCCAACGCCTTTCCAAGATCGGAGAAGTGTTCGGCGTGTTCCACCCGGTCGCCTCGAATGACGATCCAGCCATCGGCCTTCGGGAAAAGGTGGACGGACCTGGGCGGCGGTTCGGCGATGGCAGTGGTCATGTCATTCCGAAGTTCGACCAGCGGGTGCCTGCCCAAAGTAGGGAAACACCCCGACTTCTTAACAATCGCGCACTCGCAGCCGGGCCTCTCGTTCCTCATGCGAATGTGAAGCCCTGGCGCTGCCCGTGAGGGGCCGTACCGATAGGATGATGCGATGCCCGATTCGCTCCGTTCGAACGACCTTCCCGCCGCACCCGCCCACCCCGAAACACCGCAATGGGGCAAACAGTCGCCAGCCGACGACGAACTCCGATTTCTGTCGGGTCCGCATGACCGCAGTTCGGAACTGCTGCGGACGCTCCGTTTCGGCTGGGAGTTTCTTCGTGGGTTCCGGAAGCTCCACTGGGTTGGCCCCTGCGTGACCGTTTTTGGGTCAGCCCGGTTCCAATCGGACCATCCGTACTACGCCGTAGGCCGCGAGATCGGAGCGGAAATAGCGCGGGTGGGGTTCACGGTGATGACCGGGGGTGGCCCGGGACTCATGGAGGCTGCGAATCGTGGGGCTCAGGAGGCTGGCGGCCGTTCGGTAGGATGCAACATCGAGCTTCCGTTGGAACAAGATCCCAACCCGTACATGGATCTGTTCGTCGAGTTCCACTACTTCTTCGTGCGAAAGGTGATGCTCTCCAAGTATTCGTATGCGTTTGTGGCGCTCCCCGGCGGGTTCGGAACGCTGGACGAACTCTTCGAGATCTCGACGCTGATTCAGACCGGAAAGATCCGGAACTTTCCTTGCGTCCTTATCGGGCGGGACTACTGGGAGCCGCTGATGGCGTTCCTCCGCAACCGGCTGGTCGCGATGGGTACGATCGATCCGGAGGACTTCGAGCGTTTCTATGTCACCGACTCGCCGAGCGAGGCAGCCGAATACATTCGCCACCATGCGATGAAGAACTTCGGCCTGAAGTACCAGCCACCGATCAAACGGCGGCGCGCGCTCTTCGAATGAGCGGGGCGTTCAAGTGAGGTGCCAGTCCTCGCCGAACTCGTGGGCGCCGAGTTTTGATGCGACCCGGCGCGACGCATCATTGGTCCATTCGGTGCTGTAAAGGGCCATCCGTCCCGAATCCTGGACAGCATTCGCCCACGCGCGGACCGCTGCAAGAGCGAAGCCCCGCCCGCGGTATTCGGCGACGGTTTCCACGCCCGCCTCAGCAGCCTCATCGGAAAGACGTGAGCTGTGGCAGACGGCGACGACCATGCCGTCGCACTCGATGCCGACGTACGGGCCGGTTTCCTCCATGAACCACCCGCGGGCGATGAGTTCAGGATGAAAGGCCGTTCGCGACCCGATAGCGATCGCGTCGCCGGGGTGTTCAATCCGAGGCAGGACGAATGCGGGACCGCGATGTTCAGCCACGACGGGCGCGTGGTGTTCGACGGCGGAGCGCAAGACGGCATCGTCTGTGCAGGCTAACCAGGCGCGCACATCCATCTCGGCGATATCTTGGCGCGTGCGAACCAGCCTCCGGCCTCCGGAGTGCCCGACGAAAATGCGGGGCCCGGAACGCAGCTTCGGCTCATTGACCGAGGTGATCTGCCCGGCGCAGTTGAAGCGAAAGAGGGTCCTCGCCTGGATATTCATGAGGTTCCAGTCCGAGGGGCGCGGTTCGTTGCTCACACAGGTCAGTATCCAATGCGGCCTCGAGTCCTCAAAGTCGAGGGTGGACTTCATTGCAAACGGTGCTAAATTTAGCGACCGTTTAGGCGGATAGAGATTTGGAGATGCCAGTGTTCGATGTCATTGTGGTCGGCGCCCGTTGCGCCGGATCGCCCACCGGGATGCTCCTGGCGCGAGAAGGCTACCGCGTCCTCGTGGTTGACCGGGCTTCGTTTCCCAGCGATACGATTTCCACACATTTTATTACCCCGGACGGGACGGCCCGTCTCCGTGACTGGGGCCTTCTCGAACGCGTCCTGGCAACGGGAGTCGATACCTACAATGGGATCCTGAGGACCTTCCAGGGTTTCACCCTCCCGGCGGACCCAAACGACCCGCCGTGCATCGCGCCACGGCGGACAGTGCTGGACAAGATCCTGGTCGATGCCGCACAGGAAGCGGGTGCTGAAGTACGAGAGCGAACCACAATCGATAGTCTCACCGTGGAGGACGGCCGGGTTGTGGGGATTCGCGGGCGGCGGAGCGGAGAAGCGTTCGAGGAACGGGGTCGGGTTGTCGTTGGCGCGGATGGGCGGGAATCGTTCGTTGCACGAATGGTGGGGGCGGAGGAGTACAACGCCGGTGGCGGGACAACCGCTGGCTTCTATTCGTACTTCAAGAATTTCGCCAACAGTGGGCCAGAGTTGTACCTCGGTGGCGGCGCGGCCCACTTCGTCTTTCCGACGAACAACGGAGAAGTCTGTGTCGCGGTGGAACTGACCGCCGACCGATTCAAGCAGTTCCGCGGCAACGTCGCGGAGAATATGGCGGCCGACCTGGCTGCATTCCCGCCGCTCGCAGAGCGGTTTGCGGCGGCCGAACGGACCGACAAGATCTTCGGAATTGCTCCACACCGGGGCTTCTATCGGAAACCGTTTGGGCCGGGATGGGCACTCGTTGGCGATGCCGGGTATTACCGCGACCCGCTCCTCGGCCAGGGCATCAACGACGCGTTTCGCGATGCTGAAAACCTCGCTGGCGCCCTGCACGCGGTCTTTGCGGATGAGCAGGACTGGGACACAGCAATGCGTTCCTACGAGACGGCGCGGAACGGCGCGACGATGAATATCTACGGGCTGACGAACCGGCTCTGCGAGGACCTCGACCCGAGCATGGAGACCCTTCAGGTCCTCGGGGGCCAAGCGCCAACCTCAGCTCCCGCATGACGGCGAGCAACCGGGATGCCAGACTCAGGTGATGGAACTGCGCGTCGCTCACCTCTACCCGGATGTCATGAACATCTACGGCGACCGGGGCAACGTGATCGCCCTCCGCTACCGCTGCGAGGCACGCGGGATAACGTTCACGCTTGCCGAAATTAACATCGAAGATAGCTTCGAACCTGATGACTTCGACGTCATCCTGATCGGCGGTGGCCAGGACCGCGAACAGCGCCGGATCGCCGATGACCTTGTCGATCGCGGACCGGGCATCCGGGCAGCGATCGAGGGTGGCATGCCTGCACTCGCCGTCTGCGGGGGATTCCAGATGTTCGGCCACCGCTACATCGATCAGCAGGGGGAAATAATCCCCGGAATCGGGGTGTTCGACCTCGAATCGCGCCATCCCGGGCCAGTGGCCGACCGCTCAATCGGCAATGTGATCCTGGAGACCGATGAGGGCGAAGTGGTCGGATTCGAAAACCACGGAGGGCGCACCTACCTCGCACCAGGCCAGGCGCCCTTCGGCCGGGTGCGGCAGGGTGGCGGCAACAATCACACCGATGGCACCGAAGGCGCGCGCCACAAGAATGCCATCGGCACCTACCTGCACGGCAGCCTGCTGCCGAAGAACCCCGCCCTCGCGGACTTCCTCATCCTCCGCGGGCTCCAACGCCGCTACGGCGAACAACTGCAGCTGGAACCGCTCGCAGACGACGCGGAAAACGCGGCGAACACCAACGCGAAAGAAATTGCAACCCGGACTTGACGAACGAATGCGAAAGTGCGAAAGTGCGAAAGCGAAAGGAGGAAACATATGAGCGCGAGACTAACCGTCGTCCTTGACGACGAAGAACTCTACCGGCGCCTGAAAGTGCGCGCCGCCGAGGATGGCGTCGCTATGAAGGAACTGGTAGAGGCTGGATTGCGGAACGTGCTCGGCGACAGAGCCGATCCAGCTGCGGAAACCGCGCCCGAGGACAAAGCTTTCGATTGGGCACGGTACGAATCCATGATGCACGAATGGGAGGCCGAGGATGAGGAACTCGATCCGGACGCCCCACGCCCCATCAACCTCTCAGATGTGAAGCACCAACTCTACGGCTATCCGGAACGGATTCGCGGCGGTGTCTGGCGCGTAGCGGAAGAACGCACCCCATACGATGCCGATTGAAAGTGTTTCTCGATGCGAGTTGCCTTGTGCCGTTCGTGGTCAGTAGCGATCAGTGGCATCCACGGCTCATCCGGATTGTAACGGGCCTCAGCGCGACTGGCCGCCCGGAGTTCGTAACAACCAACTGGACGTACTTCGAGGCGCTAGCGATCACGAACCGGGCCGGTCGGCGATTCGTCGACCGGCTTCGCCAGTTTGTTGACTCCGAAGTTGGCTGCCACCGCGTCCCGGCGGCGACGGAAGACGAGGCGCTAAGCCGATTCTTCGCATGGGCCGATAAAGGCGCCTCAGTCGTGGATCACGCAAACTTGCTCGTCGCCCAGGCAGTTGGCTGCGAAGCCATCCTCACCTTCGATGAGGATTTCGTCCCGATCGCCCGGGGGACGGCTCTGCGCGTTCTTCGTTAGTCCTCCCAGAAGCCACCCTGAGCGGTGGCCGCCGGCGTCTGCTCCAGCGGAATGCCAAGATGTTTATACGCGGCAGCCGTCGCCATGCGGCCCCTCGGAGTGCGATTGAGGAAGCCGCACTGGAGCAAGAACGGCTCGTAGACATCCATGATCGTGTCGGACTCCTCGGAGATCGCCGCCGCGATGGTCTCGAGGCCCACAGGCCCGCCGCCGAATTTCTCGATGATGCAGCGGAGAACGGCGCGGTCGGCGTCATCGAGACCGAGGTCATCGACGTCCAGCTTTTCGAGGGCGATCCGCGTGGATTCGAGCGTGATCGTTCCATCGTTGCGCACTTCCGCATAGTCACGCACGCGGCGAAGGAGGCGATTGGCGATGCGCGGCGTGCCGCGAGCGCGACGCGCGATCTCCATCGCCGCATCATCCGGGAGGGTGGTCTTGAGGATCTCCGCGGACCTCTTCACGATCGTGGTCAGGGTTGGCGTGTCGTAAAAATCGAGCCGGAAAACTGAGCCGAAGCGATCACGCAACGGCGCGCTGATCATCGCGTAACGGGTGGTGGCGCCGATGAGTGTGAACCGTGGCATCGCCAGGCGAACGGTCCGCGCTCCCGGCCCTTTGCCGATGACGAGGTCGAGCGCGTAGTCCTCCATCGCCGGGTAGAGGATCTCCTCAACCGCCCGCGAGAGCCGGTGGATCTCATCGATGAAGAGAATGTCGTGTTCTTTGAGCCCGGTGAGGATTGCGGCAAGGTCGCCCGGGCGTTCGAAGGCGGGGCCACTCGTCGTTCGGATGGCGACGCCCATCTCGTTGGCGATGATGTTGGCGATGGTCGTCTTACCGAGGCCAGGGGGCCCATAGAGGAGCAGGTGGTCGAGCGCCTCGCCGCGTGCCTGGGCGGCCTGGACGGCGATGGTTACGTTGTCCTTGATACGGTCCTGGCCGGGGAACTCGCCGAGCGAACGCGGCCGGAGAGAACGCTCGTCGCCATCTTCGCTTCCAACTTCTGAAGCCACGATTCGTCCGTCGTCGGTCACGGAGGAAGTATACCGCACGGATGTTCTAAGGCGGTGCAGGGGTGCTGCCGGAGGGTGGAAGCTGCTAAATACCCGCGAACTTGCGCCGGCGGCGGCCCATGCTGCCCACGCTGAACGGGTACTTAATGAGGTTCACGTGCCGGCGGTTGTCGAGGAGGGTCGTCAACCGGGTGAGGCTTTGATTGACAAGGGGGCGATGGTAGGCGCGCGAGACCTCGAGGAGGGGCACCATCACACTCACTTCGTGGGGGGCGTGCTTCAGGCGATCATCGACGTACCGTGCAATCGGGTCGGCGACCGTTCGGAAAGGGGAGGCGATGAGCACGAGGGGGATATCCGGGAACTGGCGACGCCATCGTGCCTCGACGGTGGACGGCGCATCGGGATCGACGACGACATGGACAGCGGTCACATCGCGCGAACGTTCGCAGGCGGCGCCGAGTGTCATGACGGTCGCGAGCGTTATGTCCTCAATTGGCACGATGATCGGAATCCGCGACTCGCCCCTCGGCGAGATATCCAACTGGGCATCGGGCGAGACGAAGAGCTGTCGCTGCAGTTGCCGGTAGAAGCGCCCCACCCAGAACAAGCCGGCTGTGAGCACGGGCAAGGCGATAACCACCATCCAGGCGCCTTCGACAAACTTGGTGATGAGCAAAATCACGGTCACGATGCCGGTGGCGCTGGCACCCATCGCGTTGATAACCATTGCTGTTTGCCAGCCCGAATCCCGCCTTGTCAGCCAGCGTTTGACCATGCCGGTCTGGGCGATGGTGAACGAGAGGAACACACCGAGCGCGTAGAGCGGGATGAGCCGGTTCGTGTTCGCGTTGAAGGCGACGAGCAAGAGGATGGCAAAGGCCGTTAGTGCGGCGATCCCGTAGCTGAAGACCAGGCGGTTACCACGCTGGTGGAAGATACGCGGCAAATAGCCGTCTCTAGCGATAATCGCGGTCAGCAACGGGAACCCGGCGAATGCCGTATTGGCGGCGAGGAAGAGGATGCCCGCCGTGAACGCCTGGAGCGTGTAGTAGAAGACGTTCCGGCCGAAAACGCCTTCGCCAACCTGCGACATGACCGTTTCCTTATCGCCATGTTCGAAAACAATGCCAAAGTGCCGGGCCAGGATGGTTGTCCCGATGAAGAGCGAGCAGAGGATGATGGCCATGGCGGTCAGCGTGGTGGCGGCGTTCCTCGGTTCGGGCCTTTTGAACGCAGTCACGCCGTTCGAAATCGCCTCGACGCCGGTCAGGGCACTGCAACCTGCTGCGAACGCGCGCAAGATGAGCAGGAGTGAGAGGGACTGGGCGACGTGCTCGATCTCCTTCTGAGGTTCCCCTGCCTCGAGGACGTTGTTGCCATCAGCGAGCACTGCTTTGGCGATACCGAAGACGATCGTGCCGCCGAGGACAAAAACGAAACCGTACGTCGGTATCGCGAAAATCGTTCCCGACTCCCTCAGCCCTCGCAAATTGCCGAGCGCCATGAGCAAGACCAGGACAATCGCAAGTGGCAACGCGAGCGCATCGACCGAAGGCGCGGCCGAAACGATCGCTTCGACACAGGCCGCGATTGAAACCGAAACCGTCAGCACGTAGCCGATGAGCAGGCCCGAAGCGGCCGTGAGTCCGGCCAGTGGCCCGAGGTTTTCGTGGCCGACGATGTAGGCGCCGCCGCCTGTCGGGTAGGCCTTGATCGTCTGGCGGTACGAAGTCACGACGATGGCGAGGAGAACGACGATGGCGGCGACGATTGGCAGGCTGAACGTCAG
>JBATAT010000188.1:0-1578 GCA_049662005.1 Tepidiformaceae bacterium | reverse complement strand
CTACCGGGTCTTCGACACCGAGCGGGCTGACGCTGCCGTGGTCGGTCAGGCAGGTCTGAACGCTTCGGGCGACGATGGTGACCGTACCGGCGTAGGTGCCGGACGGAAGGGTTGATGGCGGGTGGACCGAGAGATCCAACTTGCCGATGCGGTTTGGACAAAGGACGCGGGCCGGTGCGTCATCGAAGTTCGCGAGGTTTCCGGCCAGGATCGGGTCCAGCGTCTGGAGCGTGGACGGGCTTCGGCCGAACTTCGCGTCGAATTGGATGATCTCCTTCGGACCCGGGGTGCCCTGCTGGAGCATCTTCGAGAAGAGCACGCCGATGCCCATTCCCGAGTTGCCCTGGTTTTGGATCGTTGGGCGGAGCGGGGTCGACATGTCGAGGTCTCCAGCGACTGCCTTGGAGGAGCCGGGGGTTATAGGCCCGTAGTCGACGCTCGTGAAGTCCAGGACGAGGTGGTAGAACGGAAGAACGTCGATGTAGCTGGTCAGGACACTCTCATTGCCGTGGCTGACCGCATGCATCTCGATCTTGTACTCGCCCCAGGGTTGGTGCTTCGAAATCTCGAAGTCCGCGTACCAGAGCGTCTTCACGTCCTGCTGGCAGAGCGAGATCATGCCGTTGTTGATGTCGTGGATCGCGACACTGGTAACCTGGCCAGTGGCGTTCGCAGCGTTAAACATCCCCGCCGGACCCGTGCATTCGGCCTGGGTCCCGTGGATCTGGATCTTGAACGATCCGTCTGGATGGAACACCTTCCAGTAGACGTCGTCGATGTTGCTGATGCCGTTCGGATGGTCGACGGCGGCCCACAGTTCAACGGCCTTCTCGGTAGGAAGGTCATGTGGATTGGGGAGAACCTGGATCAGGTGATGGGCCCCGTCGGCCATGCCTGGCCTGCCCGTCGCGGCGGAGATGTCGCAGGGGTACGACGGCGTCGGCCCGACAGCCGGGTTGTCATCGTCACCGTACTGGATACCGTTGGCTGAGTTATCGTCTACGTCGGGGAGTGCCCAACCGCATTCGATATAGGGTGCAACACCAGAGCTGCTGACTTCGGCTCCCGTGGGGACCGATGGGTCGGCAAATGCCGTGCCCTGCACTACCATGGCCGCGAACGTCGCGGTGAGAGCGAGCGTGCTGGCGAGACTAAATCGCCTTCTTACAGACACTGTCTTCTCCTGTGAGAGTCGTGAGCCGTCTTTCCGGCGGCTTCACAATCGTCTGCCCGCCACAGGGGTATGATCTCCGTGCGGCTGAGGCTATTGCGCGGACTGCCGTCTTGGCCCTGGATGGCGCCCTATGCCGTCCAGGGCTTCCTTAGATTCGCTTCATGAGCCCTCCATTCCTCGGTGGTGGCTGTGCCCGTCAGGTTGATCACCGGCCTGAGTGTTCCGGCCCCGGCACCCATGCGGGCACCGGATGCCGGGGCTCTGTGCTGCGCGGCGATCGCCTGTTGCAGCTGGTGTCGGTCCGATAACGGCGGGGAAAATGGTTGCGCCCGCGAACAGGCTGTACCATCTTCTAGATATCAGGCGGCGCGTGAGGCCCTGTTCGGAAGGACTCCCGCACTGGC
>JBATAT010000187.1:0-3235 GCA_049662005.1 Tepidiformaceae bacterium | reverse complement strand
TGAGCGGCCAGGGCCACCAGCGAAAGGATGTCCCAGGCGTTGTGCCGAAGCACTGGCCGGATGTGCGTCGGGTCTCCGCTGCGCTGGAAGCGGAAGTACCGCTCTGGCACCTCCGAAGACGGGCAGTCGTCCTCGCGCTCGAAGCCCAGGAGCTCGCGCTCGACCATCGGCAGCTTGTGCGAATCGATCACACCCTTGAACAGCCGCCGGTTCGGGTGGAGAAGGTCCAGGTGTGGAATTGCGCGCAGCGCCGGCGTTTGGCGCGAAAGGATGTAGCGCGATTCCAGCGCGGGCACATCGAAGGACTTGCCGTTATAGCTCACCAACGCCCTGGCGCTGTCAATCTCGCGCGTTATTCCGCCGAGCAGCCCGCCCTCGTATTGCGGCCCCGGCAGCAGGAACTGGCGCAAATGCAACGTCGAGCCTTCGAACCGGGCCACGCCGGCGAGGAAGACCATCATCCCTGCGCCCCCGAGCCCTGTCGTTTCCGTGTCGACATAGAGGAAGTCGCCCGCCACTGTTTCGCCCAGGCGCGGGTCGCGAATCTGCCCCGCGAGCCGGCCCGGTTCGATAGCGAGCGCCCGGTGCAGGACGATGTCGCCATGGGCATGGCCCGCCTCGTAGATGCTTTCGATCACGTACCCAGGGCCGTGCTCCGAATCGAACCAGCGCCCGCCGAGGCTCGAAAGGTCCAGCAACTCGGTGACGCTCTCTCTGCGCACAGCTGGCTCGCCGCGCAACGGCTGGTTGAGCGCTGCCCGCAGACGGTCGCGCTTCGCCGGCAGGAGCTCGGCCGGCGTCCGTGCAGCTTGTTCGAACATTTGTGCGACTCTACACCCGGCGACAGGAAGAGTGAAGCAGAAGGGAACATTTCCGGCCGCGGCGGCGTTAGGAACAGTACCAGGGGCCGCCGGCTCCAGTGGTGTGACCAACGGCGACGGGGAACCCCCGTCTCCCGCGTCGCTGGTCGCGGTGCCGGCCCCCTGCTCCTCCGTCCTCGCTGGCGGCATGCGCATCCTCCGCCCAACGCCGCCAGCGAAGGTCCTCGGCGAGGTGGGAAGTGGTAGTCGAAGTCATGCGCGGTCGGTTGGCCGTGATTGTTCTCCTTTGCATGCCGCTGGTGTTCTTCGGCTGCGCCAATTCGGCGGACGATTCCACATCGACCCCGGTCGCTTCGCCATCGGTCGCCCCAACGGTGCTCTCCCTGGCTGCCGCATCAGCTCCTTCCACGCCAACAGCAGGCACCACTTCGGCGATGCTCCAACATCTCGCCAATCGTCTCGGCGTGAGCCCCTCCGCGCTGGTCCTTATCGGGTTCGAACCGCGCCAATGGCCCGATGGCTGCCTCGGCCTCGAAAGCACGTCGGGGGTCTGCAGCCAGGCGTTCGTCGCGGGCTGGCTGGCTACCCTTCGTGCACCCGATGGCAGCGAATACCGTTACCGCGGCGCCGGCTCCCGCTTCGCTCCCGAACCTTGAGATATGCCGGTGCCGGTCTGAGTAGCTATTGCGTGCGACCCCGGAGGGCGAGTCCCGTGAAGGTGAACGTGACCACCGCGATCCCGGCGATCGATGCGGCCCCCTTCAGGAGCGTGCCCCACTCCCAGCCCCCGGTGACGAGCGCCCGCATCCCCGTGATCAGGTAGGTCACCGGGTTCATCCGGGCGACTACCTCGAGCCACGTCGCGAAGACGTCGATCGGCGCGAACGTTGGCGCCAGGAAGAGGAGCGGGAAGAACAGGAGGAAGCCCGCCTGGGCCGCCTGCGGACTACCGGTCTTCAATGCAATGGCGACGCCAATGCCCGAATACGAAAGGGCAAATGCGGCTGAGGCCAGGAGCAGCACGAACATCCCCAGCGGACCGGTATCGAATCCGGAACCGAATGCAAGGGCCATCGCGATGATCAGGATCGATAGCAGAAAGGCTTTCACCGCATCGGCCAGCATCCGCCCGAAGACTATCGCGAAGCGCGGCGTCGAAGTGAGCATCAACTTCTCGAAATACCCGGACTGGATGTCCTGGGTCAGCGCAAGGCCCGCCCCACCCGCCACGCCTGCCGCCCCCTGGAGAATAGCGACCGGTAGCTGGAATCCCTTGTAGTCCTGCACTCCAAACGCCTCCGATGCGACGCTTCCGATAGCGCCCACCGTGACCGCGTAGAAGAAGAGCGGGATGAAAATGTTCCCGATTTCGTTCGCTGGCTGCCGCTTCGCCTCCTTCAGCGCGCGCAACATCAGGATCCATGTGGTGGCTGCGAACCGCTTCATGCCGCACCCCCCGCTGCCATCGCCCCGGCCTTGCCATTTGCTTCTTTCTTGTCCACCTCAAGGTGGTGGCCCGTTGCCTGCAAGAACACGTCATCGAGGGTCGCCTGCGCCAGCCGAAGCTCACTCACCGTAAGGCCGGCGTCATCGAGCGCCAGCACCACATTCGCGACAGCGCTGGCGCCGTTCTTCAGGTAGATAACTACCTCGCGGTCCACAGCCGTGATCCGGTCGAGGCCCTCCATCGATGTGAGCCGTTCCGCGGCCCGCGAAGCATCCTGAACGCTGGCAAACCCAAGGGTGATGGCATCGGACCCGATTGACGATTTAAGTTCGCCCGGCGTTCCCCTCACAACGATCTTCCCCTTGTCGATGATCGCGATGTCGTCGCAAAGGCGGTCGGCCTCTTCCAGGTACTGCGTCGTCAGGAAGAACGTGACGCCGTCTTTGTTTAGGTCCTCCACGTACCGCCAGACCGTGTCCCGGGTGATCGGGTCGAGCCCGGTCGTTGGCTCATCGAGGAAGACAATCCGCGGTTCGTGCACCAGCGCGCAGACGAGGTCGAGCCGCCGCTTCATGCCGCCCGAATAGCCCTTTACCGGCCGATCCGCATCTTCCGTGAGCGTCACCACCTCGAGGAGTCGTTCGGCGCGCTTCTTCGCTTCGTTGCTCGAAATCCCGAACAGACGCGCCTGCAACAGGAGTTGTTCACGGCCGGTCTGCAGGTCATCGAGGCCCACCTCCTGCAACGCTACCCCGACCGTCTTTCGCACCCGCTCCGGGTCGGCAAGCAAATCGAGGCCCGCGACGCGGGCAGTACCGGAGGTTGGCCGCAAGAGCGTTGTGAGCATCCGCACGGTTGTGGTCTTCCCCGACCCGTTCTGCCCGAGAAACCCGAAGACCTGGCCCTCGGGAATATCAAGATCAATCCCATCGACTGCCCGGATCGCCGGCGAAAACAGCTTCACCAG
>JBATAT010000186.1:0-3049 GCA_049662005.1 Tepidiformaceae bacterium | reverse complement strand
GCCACCGGTGCGCCTCGGCAGCGGCGTCTTCGCCGATCAGCTCGCAGGCCGCTTCGCCGCCCTCGCCCTCATCGCCGCCCTCGAACAACGCCAGCGAACCGGCCAAGGCCGCACGCTCGACCTCTCCATGGCCGAGGCTATCTCGCTGCTCATCGGTCACACCGTCGTTGCGGCCGGGCTCGGCGATGTTCCCCCGCGGCTGGGCAACCGCGACCGAGATTTCGCGCCTCAGGGCGTCTACCCCGCTGCTGGCGACGACGAGTGGATCGCGATAACGGTGAAGAACGATGTCCAGTGGCAGACACTCATCTCGGTGGTCGCTGCGGATTCGCCCGAACTGGCCGAACGCCTTGCTTCTCCCGACTTCGAAACAACGGCCGAGCGCCATCTCAACTACGAAGCTATCGATGCGCTTCTTGCCGAGTGGACCAGCCCCCATGACAAGCACGAACTTGCAGCCCGGCTCCAGGCCGCCCACGTCGCCGCCCACGCCGTCGTCCGCTCACGCGACCCACTCTTCGATGACCATCTGCGCGAACGCGGGATGTTCCAGTTGGTGGAGCACGAATCGCCCATCCTCGGTTACGCCGCCCACCCCCACCCCACGACCCCATGGTTCGCGGCTGGCCACGAGCGCCACCGCCTTCGAGACCTCCACTTTCCCGGCGCCGACAATAGCTCCGTTCTCGGCGATTGGCTCGGGATGGAGGCCGACCGCGTCACCGCCCTCGAAGAATCGGGTGCCCTCATCGTCCGCAAGGACATCACCGTCGAAGACCGCCTGACGAACTTTCGCGACCGGGATCACGCAGAACAACTGGGCCTTCCCACCGAACCGTCCGGGTTGGGGGATGAGCGTTCGCCAGCATCGGGTCTCCATCCGTCTGCGCCGCTGCAGAGGCGGCAGGGGAGTGGGCCTCTGCGCGTCTTCGAACTCTCGCAAGGTCCGGCCGGCGGCTTCGCGGGCATGCTTCTCGCCGAACTCGGCCACGAAGTGGCCAGCGTCGAACTCCCGGCTCGTTTCGAAGAGTTCAGCGGCGCACCGACCGCGATCCTCAATGACGCCGAAGGCACCTTCCTCAACCGCCGGAAGAAGAGCGTCGTACTCGACGAGTCGGCTTGGAGCACCCAGGTTCTCTCGCTCGCGGCATCGTTCGATGCCGTCGTCGAGGACCTCGGTCCGGGCATGCTCGAGCAGCTGGGGGTGACCAACGATGCTCTGCGCGGCGCCAAACCGAACCTCGTCGTCGCGCACATTGCGCCGTTCGGCCAGTCTGGCCCGAAGGCGCACTGGGAGGCTTCGGAGCTGATCCTCCAGGCCTCCGCCGGTGTCCTCCATTCGACCGGCTGGCAGAACGAACCACCTTCGAAAGCGGGCGGGTTTGCGGCCCATCACATCGCCGGGATCAACGCGGCCACGGCGATCCTCGCCCGCTGCTACGGCATTCGTGCCGGGGCCTCCGACGGCGGCGCACTCGATATTTCCATGCAAGAGACCTACCTCCACCACTGGACACGCCACATCGACGAGTGGGCCTATACGGGCACGAAGATGCGTCGCGAAGTGCCCGGCTTCGGCCACCAGGGCTTCCGCCACACCGCCATGGCCGCCGATGGCTACCTCTATGTCCTCTCCCTCAAGGCCAGCTGGGAAGAGATCGCGCTCTTTTTCGGCCTCGAAGAGTTCGTAACGGAAGAGTGGTCGAGTCCGGCCTACCGGATGGAACACTGGCCCGAGCTCGAAAAGCCGTACCAGGATGTCGTCGCCTCGAAGCCGCGCTACGAATGGTTCGCCGAAGCCGCAGCCGCAGGCTTCACCTTCGCGCCCGTTCACAACGCCGCCGATCAGCTTGCGAATCCCCACTTCGCGACCCGTGGCTTCCTTCGTGATGCCGAAATCGCCGGGCGTACGATTCCCACCCCGGGCCTCCCCTTCGCCTGGGACGAACCGGCCGCGCCGAACCGCCCGCCCGCACCTGGCGAACACACTGCCCAGATCATGGGCACTGGAGCACCGAAATGACCGCAACACCGTTCTTCGAAGGCCCGTACCGCAAGCTCATCAACACCGCCGCCGACAAAAAGGGCTCCATCCACGACAACGCCGAAGCCCAGAAACTCGGCTTTCGCGGCGGCTTCGTTCCCGGCACCGTCGTCGGCACGGCCGCCATGCCAGCGGTGGTGGCCGCCTTCGGCAAGCAGTGGATGGAGGGCGGCTGGTACTCGCTCACCTTCGTTTCCCCCGTCTATATCGACGACGAGGTCCACGAAGTCGCCACGCGACTCGGCGAAGACATCACCCTGCAGGTGCTCGATCGCGACGGCCGAATCTGCTGTAACGGCCGCGCTGGTCTCGGCGCCACCATCCCCTGGGACCCGGCAGACGATGGATCACACGGCGCCGAAGGCGTCCTCCCTGGCATCGATATCGGCTTCGAATTCTTGCCCCACGAGTTCACCCCTGCCGCGGATAACTGTCTCGGTATGGTGCGCTCCGCCGGAGACCCCACGCCGTGGTTCGAATCCGCTTCGCCCTGGGGCGGGCCGATCGTTCCACCCGAATACCTCCAGGTCGTCGCCCTCCGCCTCATGCGCGAACAGCACCAGCCGAAGACTGCTCGGGTAACGGGCGTCCACGGCCCGGGCATGTGGGCTCAGCACGATCTCGCTATCGAGACGCCCCTCTTCGTCGGTCACTCCTACACCATGCGCGAAAAGGTCGCGGACAAGGGCCGCTCCGGCCGGACGGTCTACCTCACCTACGAGTTCGAAGTCCTCGACGGCGACCGCCGCATCGCCCACGGTCGCCACAAGGCGAAGTGGCTGGCGGACTGACGGGGAGAGCGATCGTCAGCCTTTGGTTTAACCCCGCTTGCTCGCAGTTGCCCGTCCGTCCGTTTACGCTCGATGGAAAACCCGTTGGGAGTTCCCATGCCCTCAAACGTCGAAGGCTTCGTCCCGCCATCCGCAATGGTCGTTGTCGCGCATCCCGATGACGCCGAGTTCATGGTCGCCGGGACGGTTGCGAAATGGGCGAAGGCTGGCTGCG
>JBATAT010000185.1:0-8678 GCA_049662005.1 Tepidiformaceae bacterium | reverse complement strand
GCGTCGCCCGGGCCATGGTATGCCTTCATATCGATGATCTTGCCGCTGGCATCGAACGTCATGACATCGATCACGCGTATCACGATGGGCTGGCCGTCGCGGCTCATGTGGATGTCGAACGCCATGGCTGCCGCATCGCCGTATGAGGCTCTGATCGGCGCGGCCAGTTCGAGGCGGTCCACCATCCCGACGGCTCGACCGTAAAATCCATCGATTGCGGCGCGCCCCTCCACAAGGCGCCCTCCACCCACGGGGTCCTCAATCCGGCCAGTACCCGCGAACAGCGCAGCAAGACCGGCGCCATCCCGCGCGTTAAAGAGGTCGATGTAGGCCTGCATCGCAGCCCGCATCGCTTGTTCCGTAGCCATATGTCCCTCCTCGTCTGGTCGTGAGGTATTGCTTCTCACCGGCGATGAATCTGAGTAGCCTGGCCTTCTTGATCGGCCCGCTCCGGCAAGGGTACCGCACTTCAGAGGGCCGCGACCCAACGGCTAAACGCCAACCGCCTGGAGTCGCTCGAGGGGGCGGGATTCGAATGCCGGCGCGATGTCGAGTACTTCGAGTTCGACCCCGTCGCCGCGGAAGTCCCGCTGGAGCGAAAAGACAATGTCGACCTGGCCATCGAGGGCGGCTTCGGCCTGGCGGAAGGCGATGCCCCGCCAGGTGATGGGGCCATCTTTCACAGTGAGGCGAAGGTGCGATTGGTCGGCGCCGACCGGTTTGGCATCACGAAGTTGCACACCACGGGCAAGGAGCACTGGCTTGCGGTTGCCCTGCCCGCAGGGTTCGAAGCGCATCAGTCCTTTGATTTCGATCCCGGTGAGGTCGGCGAGCCGGACCTCTGCGTCGATCTCGATGAGGCGGCCCGTCGGCTCGCGGCCAAGCTGTTCGGCGGCCGTGTTCACGAGGCGGTCGCGCAGCAGTTCGAGGTGTTCGTTGCGAACGGTGAAGCCGGCGGCGGCGCGATGGCCACCGTGGCGGACAAGGAGGTCTTTCTCCTTGCGAATGGCCGAGACAATGTCGAAGTTGGGCACGCTGCGACAGCTGGCGCGGCTCTCTTCGGCGCCGCGGGAGAGGACGATGGCGGGGCGATTGCGGCGGTCCGCGAGGCGGGAGGCGACGAGGCCGACGATACCGGGGCTGAGCCCCTCGGCCCAGACCATCACCAGCGGGTCATCCGATGTGCCGAGTTTCTCTTCGGCGAGCGCGAACGCATCTTCGGTCTGGGCCTGGCGCTGGCGATTCAGATGATCGAGTTGCTCGGCGAGGGCGCGGGCCGTCAGCGGGTCTTTCGCGAGCATGAGGTCGAGGGCGATGTTGGCGTGGGCCAGGCGCCCGGCGGCGTTCATCCGTGGGCCGATGGCAAAGCCGAGCGTCTCCGCGCTGAATCGCTCGGGTGAGGTGCCAGAAACGTTCGCGAGCGCCTTCAGGCCGGGACGGAGTTGCTTCTGCATCTGGCCGAGGCCGCGGGTCACGATCCGCCGGTTCTCGTCGAACAGCGGCGCCACATCGACGACCGTTCCGAGCGCCGCGAGATCGATGAACGCGGAGCTATCGAGCGTGCGGCCCATCGCTTCGTAGAGCACTTCGAGGAAGCGGTAAGCGACGCCGACGGCCGCAAGTTCATCGAAAGGGTAGGGCGAATCGAGGCGCTTGGGGTTCACGGCGGCCACCGCTGCGGGGAGTTCATCGGGCACGGTGTGGTGGTCGAGGATGATGACGTCGAGGCCCAGTTCGTTCGCATAGGCGACTTCGGCGACGGAACTGATGCCGCAGTCGGCTGTTATAAGGAGATGCGCGCCCCGGTCGCGAAGGGTTTTCACGGCGCCAAAATTGAGGCCGTAGCCCTCGGCAAAGCGATCAGGGATGTAGTTGATGCACTTTGCGCCGAGCGGCGTGAGCCCTTCATAGAGGACGGCGATGGATGTAACGCCATCGACATCGAAGTCACCGAACAGGGCGATGGTTTCGCTTTCGGCGATCGCCTTCCGCACGCGTGCGATCGCTTCGTGCATGCCGGGGAGTTCGAGCGGATCGTAGTCTGGCGCGAGCTGAGGCTTGTAGAAGAGGTCGGCCTGCGCGCGCGTCGTGATACCGCGGGCGGCGAGAACGGTGGCGACGATCGGAGGAAAGTTAGCGATGCCCTTCTGGTGCGCGAACGGGTCGCGGAGGCGCCAGCGCGGCTTCGGCATCCCGACCAGTTGGGTCACGTTCGTGGCCTGTACTTGCGGAAGATGAGGCTTGCGTTGTGGCCGCCAAAGCCGAGCGAATTGCTCATCACCGCTTCGAGCGACGCCGAGCGGGCTACGTTCGGCACATAGTCGAGGTCGCAATCCGGGTCCGGGCTCTGGTAGTTGGCGGTGGGCGGGATGATCCCATGCTTGAGCGCAAGAATGCAGACCGCCGCCTCGACGGCTCCAGCCGCCCCGAGCAGGTGACCCGTCATGGACTTGGTCGAGCTGACCGGGAGTTCATACGCGTACTCGCCGAAGACCTTCTTGAGTGCAACCGTTTCGAGCTTGTCGTTCATCGGGGTGGATGTACCGTGCGCGTTCACGTAGTCGATATCGTCCGAAACGAGGCCCGCCTGCGCGAGCGCCTTGCGCATCGCGCGGGCAGCTCCTTCGCCGTTTTCATCGGGCTGAGTGATGTGGAACGCATCGCTCGTCGCACCATAGCCGGCAAGCTCGCCAAGTATTGTCGCGTTCCGGGCGAGGGCGTGCTCTTCGGATTCGAGGACGAGCACTCCGGCACCCTCTCCCATCACGAACCCATCGCGCGTTACATCGAACGGCCGGGAGGCACGGGCCGGGTCGTCATTGGCGGTGGTCAGCGCTTTCGCAGCGGAGAAGCCGGCCATGCTTATTGGCGTGATGGCGGCTTCGGTGCCACCGGCGAGGGCGATTTCGGCATCGCCCCGGCGGATGATGTTGGCGGCTTCGCCGATGCTGTCGGATCCGCTCGCGCAGGCACTAACGAGGGCGTAGTTCACACCCTTCGCGCCGAGGCGGATGCTCAACTGCCCGCAGGTCATGTCCGGCAGCATCATCGGCATGAGGAAGGGGCTGACGCGCCCGGGGCCCTTGGCCAGGAGCGTGTCGTATTCGGCCATCAGCGTGGTGATGCCACCAATGGCGGTCCCGATAACGACCGCAAAATCCGTCCCATCGTTCCGGTCGACTTCGTACGCGGCCTGCTTCAACGCTTCTTCGGCGGCGACGATCGCGAACTGGGTGGTGCGATCGGCCCGGCGCGCTTCTTTGCGGTCCATGTAGGCCGAGGGATCGAACTCGGGGACTTCACCGGCGACCTGCGACTCATAGCCGGCCGGGTCGAAGAGCGAGATCCTGCGGATGCCCGATTCGCCGTCGACCAGCTTCTTCCAGTTATCTGCGGCGTTATGTCCGAGGGCGGTAACCATGCCGATGCCGGTGACAACAACACGGCGGCCGGGGGAGTCAGGACTGCTCACGGTTCGCTGCGAGTGTACATCAGGGCGTGGCTATGTCCTTGACCACACGAGGCAGACGAGCCGCGATCTCGCTCGCGAGGAGCCCGGCCGCGCCGTATTCCTCGCGCATGACCTCGCCGACGGCCGCGTGGACGTAGACGCCGAGACAGGCAGCCTCGAACGGGCGAGCGCCCTGGGCCAGGTACCCGGCGATGATCCCCGAGAGCGTATCGCCGCTGCCCGCCGTTGCGAGCAAGGGGTTCGCGAACGGGCTCAGGCTCGTGCGGCCATCAACGGTCGCGATGACACTGTGTGCACCCTTGAGGACGACCGTGCAGCCGAACTTCGCCGCCGCTTCGCCTGTCATCGCCAGGCGGCGCGACTGGACGTCGGCGACGGTCGTACCCATGAGGCGGGCCATCTCGCCGGGATGCGGCGTGAGGACGGCGTTCGCTGGCACGCGTTCGGCCCCATCGGGCATCGAAGCGATCGCGTTCAACGCATCCGCATCGATGACACAGCCGTTCGCCAGACCAGCAAGATCCGGGAGGGCGGCCCAGACGAAGGCACAGGTCTCGGCGTTGTCGTCCAGCCCAGGGCCGACGACGGCGGCGTGGTAGTTCGGCCACTCGCTGCGAAGCGCGATCGCGGTTTCGCCAGGAAGACCGCCATATTCAGATTCGGGCTGGGGAAGCCAGGTGACTTCGGGTGCAGCGGCAGCGATCAGGTTCGTCACCGATCGCGGAGCGGCGACGGTGGCGAGGCCGGCGCCCGCGCGATACGCGGCGATTGATGCCAACTGCACCGCACCGGTGTAGCGGCTGCTCCCACCCACGACGAGTACCTTGCCGAAGGTGCCTTTGTTCGAATCCTCCGGGCGTGACGGCAGATTGGCCCGAATCCAGCGGGCGGTCAGTAGCTCGAGCTGAACGGCATCCTGCGCCGCCTTTGGGATGCCAATGTCGATGACCTGCACCTTCCCCAGCATGCCGCTGGCGGGTGCCTGGTACATGCCCACCTTTGGCAGCCCGAAGGTCACGGTCATGTCCGGTTCGACTGTGTGGGGGTCGACCGCGCCGGAATCCGCATCGACCCCGGTCGGGAGGTCGATCGCGATGAGTTTCGGCGGTTGAAAGCTCCCTCGGGCGGCGGAGACCTTCGCCAATGTGGCCGCTATTGGTTCGCCAGCTTCGAGCGGTCGTTTCTGGCCGATACCGAGGAGTCCATCGATGACCATATCGCAGCCGGAAAGCGCGGCATCGAGCGCCGAACCATCGGCATCTTCGCGGCCATCAACGAGGGCGATTTCGTACTTGCGGATCTCTTCGAGGCGCTCTTCGTGCCGGTGGCCCCTGGGCATGTACACCGTGAGGTCGGCGCCCCACTCAGAGAGGTGGCGGGCCGCAACCAGGCCGTCGCCGCCGTTGTTGCCGGGTCCTGCGAGGACGACGATCCGCCGGCCTTCGAGTGTGCCGAGAAGCATCCACGCTTCCTGGGCGACGGCGAGGCCGGCTTCTTCCATCAGTTGCGACTCGGTAATGCCGGCCGCAACGGCCGCGGCTTCGAGTTCGCGCATCTGGGCGGAGGTAACAAGTTTCATCGGAGGCCTTTCTCGCGGATGAGGGCGAGGGCATTTTCACCGCGACGGGGGGTATCTTCGAGTTCAGTCATGGCGCGTTCACCCACCACCGAGGCCATGGCGAGTTCGTTCGAGTGGGTGAGCGAGATCTCGAGTCCACGCAATTCGATCGCCTCGGCGCGAATGGCGCCCCGGCCATAGAGGAACACCAGCGGCTTGCCGCGACGATTCGGCAGCACTTCGATGTCACGCCATCCGACACCGCGGACGCCGGTGCCGAGTGCTTTCATCACGGCTTCCTTGGCAGCGAAGCGAGCCGCAAGTTCGGGGATGCGGCCGCGGCAGTGGGTGATTTCATCCTGGGTGTAGATACGGTTCAGGAAGCGGTCACCGTGGCGGGCGACGACGTCGGCAATACGGTCGATTTCGATGATGTCGATGCCGTGGGCAAACTTGGTGGGCATAGGGAGCGATCGTACGCGAGCGAAGCGGATTGTGCTGAGCACTCAGCCGGATTGGTTCTTCGCCCAATCGGACGTTAGCTGCTGGAGCAGTTCGGCGGCGTGGGACATCGCGGCGTCGGAATCCGGTTCCATGCTCGAAATCGTGTGAAGTTCGACATCTCCGGCGTCTTCGCCTGCTCCCGCAAAAAGGACGGTCGGCTTCCCGGCGCTCCGAGCGAGGTCGATGATCCGCCCGGTGACCTTCCCTTGGAGCGATTGGCCATCGAAGTGCCCTTCGCCTGTAACCACGAGGTCGGCGGCTGCGAGACGGTCGCGAAATCCCGATGTCTCGGCCACGAGATCAAATCCACTTTGGATCCTGGCGCCGAGGAAAGCGACCAGCCCGCCGGCGAGGCCGCCTGCAGCACCCGCGCCGGCGAGATTCGCGATATCGATGCCAAAATGGCGACGGACAACCTGGGCGTAGCGGAAAAGGGCCGCTTCGAGTTGGTCGACCTGTTCCGGCGTTGCGCCCTTCTGGGGACCATACACGCGAGCCGCGCCGTTCTCGCCGCACAGGGGGTTCGAGACGTCGGTTGCAACGAGGATCTCGATCCCTTCGAGCGGTTTTGGCAGCGACCATTCGATCCGTTCGAGGTTCGCGAGCGGCGCCCCTCCGCGGGGGAGTTCATTTCCGGCCATGTCGAAGAAACGCGCCCCGAGTGCGCGCGCCATACCGGCGCCGCCATCGTTCGTGGCGCTACCGCCAACGCCAACGATCATTCGCGGCGGTTCGCTACTGGCTGCATCGAGGATCAACTCGCCCACCCCGAAGGTGTCGCCGTAGAGCGGGTCGAGTTCGTCCGGCTTGACATGGAGGAGGCCGTTGGCCTGGGCGGCTTCGATCACGACGTCGCCATTTGAACGCAGCCGGACGTAGCGCCCGAGCACCTTCCGGCCGAGCGCATCCTGGACAGGCGTCGCCACGGTGTCAGCCGCCACCGCTTTCCGCATCGCATCGAGCAGCCCGGGGCCACCATCGGACATGGGCAGCGAGTCGAGCATCCAATCGGGCTGGGCCGCGCGGATGCCCGCTGCGATCGCCGCGGCCGCCTCATCGGCAGAGAGGCTGCCCTTAAACTCCTGGGGAGCGATCAACACCCGCATGTGAGATTCAGCCACTGTAGGCCCGCCAGAGCGCGAGGATAACGATCCCGATTACATATCCCCAGCCGAGTTTGAACAAAAAGCTCAAGCGGCCACGAGCCCGCTGATCACGAAAGACGACCGCCATCACCACCGTGAAGACGAAAAACAGGACAAGCCCGAAGAGCAAGAGTTTCACGGAGCCGCCTCTCTCATCGCGGGGAGCGCCCGTTCATCATCATGCCCAATTCAGGCGTCGCCAGTGACCGTTCGACTGGTGAAATGCCACGAGCCATCCGCGCTCTTCGAGAGCACATCATTATAGATGGCCGTCGTGAGGATGTTGGCTGGCGGCTTTTCGCCTGGTGTGAGGAGGAAGAGAACGAGGTAGCACGAACCGGTTGCCTTCGCGCCATCGCCTTCGATAACGAGGTTGTTCGTCCAGTGCCTCGCCTTGAGACGCGACCCGAAACCTGTTGCGAACTCGGCGAGCTGCTGCGTGCCGGTGAAGGTGCCACTTGCGGACGTGAACACGCCATCGGCAGCGAAGGTTGCTGCCCAGCCTGCTCCATTGCCGGAATCGATGGCGTGGTTGTACCTGGCGTAAAGCTGCTGGATAGCCAGTTGGTCTTCGACTGCGATGGGCACGGCTGTTCTCCTTGTTCGGGCGGGACGCGAAACGCACGGCCCGCTTACCTTGGTTGCCGTACGATATGGCAATCTCGCCACAAGGACACCAATGATGGCAATTCGCGCACTGGCGCTTGCCTTTCTGGGTGCAGCATTGCTCAGCAGTTGCAGCCAGGGCACCACTTACCCGACGAATCGCGGGGACGGCGAGTACAACCTCGAAGCGATGGCGCTGACCCAGAACGACCTGCCTCGCGGGTTCACCCAGGGTGATGGGTTCGAATTCAAGGCCGATGAGTGGGCGCAGCTCTATAACTCCGATGATCCGGACGCTACCGTTCGCCAACTCGAAGCTCAGGGCTGGCTGCGCAACTGGGTTACCGAAGCGACGCCTGACAGCTTCGGGCGGGTGCTGAACATTCGCTCGATTTCCACGCTCTACACCGACGAAAAGGCAGCGCAGGAATCGACCGAGAAGTTCGCCTGCGGCCTGCCCGTGCCGCTGAGCGAGAAGCTGGAACCGTTCATTGTTTCCAAGATCGGCGAGGAAACGAACGGCTTCTTCCTCGACGAAGCGATCGATGCGAACGGAACAACCCTCACGTATACAACGGTATGCTTCCGCACCGGCCGAATCGTCCATGTCGTGCAGCAAGGCAGCCTCCCCGGCCTGCAGGACATCGGCTCATCACTGCGAACGGCGGAAAGCATGCTCAAGCATGTGGACGCCGCCTACGACATGGAGCCCGCGAAGGATGACGGTTAATCCCGGCGCTGGCGGATGACGTAGATGGTGCGGCCCTTCGCACAGAGATTGCCATCGCCATCGAGGATCGTGACCTCCGTGACTGCCAGGGTCTTGCCTTTTCGCAGGACGTTGGCTTCCGCGATGACCTTCGCGCCAAGGGCAGGGCGGAGGTAGGTGATGTTCAAGTCGGCTGTGCCGGCCGGCTGATCGCTCTCGGCGAACGAAGGAAACATCGCTTCCAGCATCACAATATCGACCAGCGCTGCGAGCAGACCACCGTGGACGCTCCCGCCGATTCCGCCCAGGGTGAGCGCGCTGGTGGCCATCGAAACGCGGGCGAAGTTCGGCCGGGCATCATCAAGGGTGAGCCCCAGCTGGCGATAGAGCGGTAGCGCGTTGAAGCGTTCCCGTTGTTGTTCGAAGGTAAGCCCAAGGGGTCGAGGATTCATGAATCGGGATTCTAAACGGTCTGCCCGCTGTGCTACGATTCGGCACATGCAGGTGGACATTTCAGACAAGGCCCGAGAGACGATTGAAGCCTACGTTCGCGACGGCGAGTTCGAGACGACCAGCGAGGCGCTCGATGCGGCAGTGGCCTTGCTCGAGGCGGACCGGGCCGAGCACGCGCAGTTGGAAGCGTTGATCGAAGAGGGGCGCCGCGATATCCGCGAAGGCCGCTAC
>JBATAT010000184.1:0-9330 GCA_049662005.1 Tepidiformaceae bacterium | reverse complement strand
TTCCCGGACGATTGAGCGGCGTTGGCCGGTTGGCAGGCTGCCGCTCCGGTGCAGGTTCGCGCTCGAAGGTCTCTGGCGGCTCCTGCGGAGCCGGTGAGGGGGTGCTTCGCCAGGTTGGCCGTGCCGCCGAGACCGGGCTCACCGGCGATTCGCGGCTGGCCCGCGGCGTGGGTGAGTTTGCATCGGCGGCACGTTGGTATTCCGGGTCGTCTTCCCGCGGGAACATCGCCAGTGCTTCCTGCGGATCGAGGCCGAGGTACTGGGAGTACGAACGCAAGAAACCGCGGGCATAGACCGGCGCCGGTATCACCTCGAACTGCTCTGCTTCGAGCGCCTGGAGGTACCGTCGGGAAATTCGTGTATCGCGTTCGGCGTCTTCGAGCGTCAGTCCGCGCGCTTCACGCGTGCGGGTCAGGAGGCTCCCCAGTTCACCCATATCTGCAGTCCTAAAGGGTACCCGTGAACGTATCAGAGCGCAGGGCTAGGCGGTAGGCACGCATCCTGGCCTGTCGCTGCCGAAAGAAAACGACCGGGATAACTGCCGGACGACCTTCCCCGGCAGCATCCCGGCGGCACCGTTAGATGACACCGAAGGCGAGCATCGCATCGGCAACGCGGAGGAAGCCGGCGATGTTCGCGCCGAGGACATAGTTGCCCGGTGCGCCGTATTCCGCGGACGTCTCGTACACGTTGCGGTGGATGTCTCGCATGATCTGGGAGAGCCGCGCTTCGGTGTATTCGAACGACCACGAATCGCGGCTGGCGTTCTGTTGCATTTCCAGGCTCGAAGTCGCCACCCCACCGGCGTTGGCAGCTTTCCCCACCCCGAATGACACGCCCGCGTCGAGGAACGTGCGGATCCCGTCCGGTGTCGTCGGCATGTTGGCGCCTTCGGAAACCGCGATGCAGCCGTTCTTCACGAGGGCGGCGGCGTCTCTCCCGTTGATTTCGTTCTGGGTCGCGCTGGGGAAGGCGACCTGGCAGGGCACATCCCAGATGTTGCCGTTCGGCAGATAACGGGAGCCGGCTTTCCGTTCCGAGTAGGAGGAAATCCGCGTGCGCTCGACCTCCTTCAGTTCCTTGAGCAGGTCGAGATCGATCCCGGCTTCGTCGTAGACCACGCCATCGGAATCGGAGCAGGCGATGACCTTCGCGCCGAGCTGTTGCAGCTTCTGAATGGTGTAAATCGCGACGTTGCCCGAGCCCGAGACGATGGCTGTTTTGCCTTCGAGTTCTTCGCCACGAACCTTCAGCATTTCGGCCGCGAAGAAAACCGAGCCGAAGCCGGTGGCTTCTGTGCGTACGAGTGAGCCGCCCCAGCCGAGGCCTTTTCCGGTGATCACACCGGATTCGTACTGGTTGGTGATGCGCTTGTACATGCCGAACAGGTAGCCGATTTCGCGGCCCCCGACGCCGATATCGCCGGCTGGCACGTCCTGGTATTCGCCCACGTAGCGGTGCAGTTCAACCATGAACGACTGGCAGAAGCGCATGACTTCGTTCTCCGATTTGCCTTTCGGATCGAAGTCCGAGCCGCCCTTCGCACCCCCCATCGGCAGGCCTGTCAGCGCGTTCTTGAAAATCTGTTCGAAGCCAAGGAACTTGATGATTCCCAGGTAGACCGAAGGATGGAAGCGCAGCCCGCCCTTGTAGGGGCCGAGCGCTGAGTTGAACTGGATGCGAAAGCCACGATTGACGTGGATCTCGCCGCGATCGTCCTGCCACGGCACCCGGAAGATGACCTGGCGCTCCGGTTCGCAGATTCGCTCGATGATCTTGCATTCGACCAGTTCCGGGCGCTTCGCAAGCACAGGTCCCAGCGATTCGAGCACCTCGCGGACGGCCTGGTGGAATTCGGCCTCGGCGGGATTTCGGCGAATAACGTCCTGGTAGACGGCTTCAAGGCGTTCGTCGAGGCTGGTCATGCGGCATCGCTCCGGGGTTGATGCGACTCATGGGTGAGCATGTGTGCACCTCAATTCGAGAAACTTTTCACAAAGTCTACCCTGCCCCGCGGAGGGTTGCCAGTCAGGTTCGGTCTCGCAGGAGGCACGCCTGTTCGGTTAACCATGGAAGGTTGCCCCGTCGCGCCGTTGCAGCGGCTCCGCACGGCTGGCGATTAATCCTCGGTCGTCAGCGCGCGCCAATCCGCGGCCGTGAACGGCAAACGACTCGCGGCAGTCCCAAGCGTCATCACGAGGAACGGCTGCTGGGTCGGTGCGGACGCACCAGCCTTGTCTTCGATGGTCAGCGCGAAGGCCCCGAAGCTGGCGACGTCACCCGGTGAGCGTACCCAGACGCCGCCTTCCGGCGACGAGAAGACCTGCGAGGGCTTCGGCGATCCGTCGGCGATAAACCACGCCTGGAAGGCCTTGCCGCTGGGAAGGGCTGGCAAGTTCTGCATCCAGGCGAACGCTTCGGAGCTGCCGGGTGCGTAGACCAACACGGCGCTCACGCCGTCCTGTTCGCTCGTTTCGCGGCGCGCTGTGCCCTCTGCCACCGCCTCCACCAGCGCGTGCTGGCGGCCGTTCTCTGCCTTCAGGCTCGAATCGGAACTACCGCCGAGCGTACTGCCTGCGAACCATCCGCCGACCACCAGGACAGCAGCTGCCGCGGCGATTGCGGAAAGCTTCTGCCAGGCCGGCCAACGGTTCTGACGCCGGAGGAGCCTGGGCTCGCTCGCGATTCGCTCCATCAGTCCATCGCGTACGCTCGCCGAAGGCTCCATATCTTCGACCACGTAGGGAAGCAGCCGCGCGGCCTGCGACATCGTTTCGTATTCGGCACGGCAGGTGGCGCACTCGGCGAGGTGGGCACGGATGCCTGGTGCGTCCTCTTCCGCCAGCACGCCAAGCGCCAGTTCTGGGAGGTATTCGAGGGGGTGCTCCTGGTCAGTCAACGTTCGCCAGCCCCCTTTCCTGCAAGACTCCACCGAGTTTAAGCAATCCGAGCCGCAGGCGGCTCCGGACGGTCGGCGCCGGGACGTCGAGAATGCGGCCAACCTCCTGGCTGGTGAGACCGTGAAAATACGCCAGCTCGATTGCGCTTCGCTGATCGCTCGAGAGCGAGGCAAGCGCGCCACGCACCTGTTCGCCGATGATTGCGCGCTCCGCTGCGATATCGGTTCGCTCGTGCGAGGCCACTTCGAACGCGCCGTCGAAGTTGGGCATCTCGGGCACTCGTCTGCGCCGGCGACGAATCTCGTCGATGCAGAGGTTCTTGGCAATCGAAAGGATCCAGCTCGCCACGCCTGCCCGCGAGCTGTCGTAGCGGCCCGCGTTGCGCCAAACGCGGACGAAGGTCTCCTGCACCGCTTCTTCGGCGTCCTGTTCGGCGCCGAGGATTCGAAGGCTGAAGGCGAAGCACTGGCGGTGGAAGCGGTCGTAGAGCACGCCGAGAGCGTCTTCCTCCCCCGCTGCCACGAGGGCTACGAGGTCAAAGTCATCGGCAAGGCGATAGTCGCTCACGTGGGAAGGATACGCTCGCAGTCGCGTGGCTGATCACGATCTCGCGCGAATTGCCTGTTTAGCCGGCGATGAGGTGGCGCAGGATGTCTTGCTCCTCGAGCATCGCCCGGCCGCGCCGCGCGAGCGTGCTGATCGTGCCCTTGTCGCGCCCGTCCATAAGTGCGCCGATTCTGGGCAGGCTGTAGCCACGGTCCTGCAAGCCGGCAGCCGCCACCGCCCGGGCCTCGGCCACCGTTGCGTTGCGGGAGCGTCCGACGAGGTCTTCGCAGGCGACGCCGAAGTGCTGGGCGACTCGCTCCAACAGTTGGCCTTCTCCTGCCTGCGCCGTACTCGCTTCGAACAGGACGGCGCCACCGAGCGAACCATCGAGGCTCCGGGGGTCGAGCTTTTGAGCCCGTTCGAGGCCGAGTGCGGTGTTGATGAAGCCGAGTAAGAGGCGGACCGAGGGCGCATTCACGCTGGAGAGCCGCTCGATCGCCCAGCCGGGAAGACCGCCCCGCTTTCGCCGTGCAACATGCTCGATGAAGGCTCGCCGTTCGGCCCAATCGAAGGGCTCGACCCGTGTGATGATCCCCGCCGAAAGCCGCGACGTGAGCCGATCGATCAGTCCCAGTTCGAAGGGGTGCCGTTCCGATGCGACGACGACATGGCCGCCCCGGTGGCTCACTTCGTCCATGGTGTTGACGAGTTCCACCTGGGTCCCGGTCTTCCCGGCGATCAACTGAAGGTCATCGATGATGAGCAGGTCCACCTGCCGGATCTCGTGCTGAAACTCGTCTGCCCGGTTCGCGCGCAGGGCGCCGAGGTAGCGGTTCGTGAAGGCTTCCGCACTGAGGCAAGCGACGGACCGTCCGAGGTCCTTCGCCCTGCAGGCCGTGGCATGTACCAGGTGGGTCTTACCGAGGCCGGGCGCGCCGAAGAGGACGATCGGCGTCGTCGCGAAGTCACCGGGTTCGACAAGCGCGAGGCAGGCCTGCAGTGCGAGTTGGTTTCCACTGGTCTGCAGGTAGTCTTCGAAGGTGTAGGCACAGTTGAGGGTGCCCATGACCGCACCGCGCGGCGCCGCCGTTGGGGGAACCTCCGGGTCAATCGCTGGCGCGTCGAGCGGGCTTTCACCGGCAACCACGAACGAGAGGCGGATGTCATCGCCGAAACCCTGTGCTACACCGCGTTCGATGACGACTCGCATCCGCCGGTCGAGATAGTCGCAGGCCATGGTTGTCCGGGCTTCGATCACGAGTTCATGGCCATCGAAGGAACGAGCGCGAGTGGGGGCGAGCCAGGTGGTGTAGTTATGCGGGTTGAGTTCGAGTTCGAGGCGCCCGAGGACACCCTGCCAGGCGCGAACGAGTTCACGTGAATCGAGCCGGGCGCGGTCTCCCATTCGGGGCGAAGTCCTCTCTCCCGGCACACATCGGGGATTACGAAATAGCGCGAAATAGCGGTGAACATCTGCGGCCGGCAAGGGCCTGTCCCGGGTACGCCACAACAGGGGAAAGCCCGGGAACGCAGGGCGTAAGGTAGTCCGCGCCCGGGGCTTGTTCAACGCTCTTATGTTGTTGTGCCGGGTCTTCACACGCAGTTTTCACGCCCGGGTCGGCTTATGTGGTACAGCGATTCCGGCGCATTTTGGCGGCCTACGCGCAACCCCATCCAGCGTTGTTTACCTGCCAACGTTCCGTCATTCGCATGCCATCCATGGCACACAACTCGGAAACATTGACGTGCGCGTTAACGTTGGTAGACTAGGGCCGAGAGATATGTCCGACGACATCCCAACCGAACGGTTCTTCCAAATTGGTGAGGCTGCTGAGCGCGCCGGGCTGACTCAACGCACGCTGCGCTACTACGAAGAAAAAGGCCTCCTCGAGCCACCCACCCGGATGGACGGCGGCTTCCGCCTCTACTCGTCCGAGGATATGGAGCGTCTCGAACGCATTCGCCAGCTGAAAGAGTTGCTCGGCTTCTCCCTCGCGGAAGTAAAAGAGATGGTCGAGGCAGAGGATGTTCGCCTTCAGATCAGAGCCGGCTGGCGCAAGGATGCTGATGCCATCGAGAAGACTGGCAAAGCTAGACTGGCACGCGAGGCGACGCTCCAGCAGATTGCCCTGATCGATCAGAAGATGGACAAGATGGCCGCGATGCGTGAAGAACTCGCGGAACGGGCCCATAAGTACGAGGACCTGCTCGTCCGCCTGGCCGAGCTCCCTGAGGCTGAGCCCGTCGCCACATCTCCTGCCTGATTCGCTACACTGGATCTGTGGTGCTCACCGACGCGTTCAACCGTCCCCTTCGCGACCTCCGGATTTCGGTCACGGATCGCTGTAATTTCCGCTGTACCTATTGCATGCCGCGCGAAATTTTCGGCCCGGGATACCAGTTCCTCGATCGGTCTGAAATCCTCAGCTACGAGGAAATCACGAGGCTCGCCCGGATCTTTGTGGCGCATGGCGTCGAGAAGCTTCGAATCACCGGGGGCGAACCACTCGTCCGTCGCGACCTTCCGACCCTTATCGCTTCCCTCCGGGATATCCCCGGCCTCAAGGACCTGACGCTTACGACGAACGGGTCACTCCTTCGTGCGCAGGCACAGAAGTTGAAGGACGCTGGCCTCGAGCGAGTCACCGTTTCGCTCGATTCCCTCGATGACAAGATCTTCCAGTCGATGAACGATTCTGGAGTTCCAGTCGCTGTCATTCTCGACGGCATCGAAGCGGCCCGCGAAGCCGGCCTTGCTCCAATCAAGGTCAACGCGGTCGTGAAGCGGGGCACAAACGACCACACGCTTGTCGACCTCGCCCGCCACTTCAAAGGCACCGGCGTGATCGTCCGCTTTATCGAATTCATGGATGTTGGCGCCACGAACGGTTGGCGCATGGAAAACGTCGTCCCGGCGCGCGAACTCGTGGAGCGCATCGATGCCGAACTCCCGATCGAACCTGCCGAGGCGAACTATCGCGGCGAAGTCGCGCAGCGCTGGCACTATAAAGATGGATCAGGCGAAATCGGGATGATTACTTCGATCTCCCAGCCGTTCTGTGGCGACTGCACCCGCGCCCGGCTCTCTCCTGAAGGCGAACTGTACACGTGCCTCTTCGCGGTCCGCGGACACGATTTCCGGAGCCTGTTGCGCAACGGAGCCTCCGACGAAGAGATCGCTGAATTTCTCGCTTCGGTCTGGCACATTCGCGACGACCGCTATTCGGAGCTGCGAACGGCCGAGACGGCTCTTCTTCCGAAGGTCGAAATGTCGCATATCGGGGGCTGATCGTCGGCGATTGGTTCGGCTGACCGCGTCGCGGTAGCCTGTTGCGGATCGGAACGGGCCAATCCACGGCCCCACCTCACAGCTTGCTGGAGCGCGCAATCGAGAATCCGCCGCACCTCCTGCTCGTTCAGCCATGGACACCGTCGCCGGAAACGTGGCGAAGCATGTCTCGCTACGCCCAGCGGATTCGCGACGTAGCCGAACCCGAAATGCGGGTCAGCGTGATGCGCGCCAGCCACCTCGACCTTCCGCGCACGCTGCGTGCGCTCCTCCCTGTTCAGCGGAATGCGCCCCAGCTTGTGGTTCCACGGAACGGCCCCATCGACCTCGTCCATTTCACGGACATCTACATCGCAATCCACGCACGCCGCTTCAGGGCTCCCCGCGTGACGACCGTTCATGATCTGATTCCGCTTGACCACTCCTCATGGCGAACCGTCTCCAAGGCCCGCTGGCGACTCTCGTACCTCCGTTCGCTGCGGGCGCTGCCGCACAGCGATGTTGTGATAACTCCGTCGAAATACACCCGGGACGTGCTTCTGACGGTTCGAGACCTCGACCCCGACCGCGTCTGCGCGGTGCCGATCCTGGTGCCGGCCCAGTTCAGGCCGCCAGCGTTGGGTTCTAAACGGCAACCGCGCACCATCCTGAGCGTCGGCACGACGGCTGACTACAAGAACATCCCGCTACTGCTGCATGCGCTCGCCCGCCCGGAACTCCGAGGAACGCAGCTGGTTCGAGTCGGGAAACCTTTCGATGAAGACCTCCGCTCCCTCGCGTCAACGCTGGGTATCGAAGATCGCCTCGTCGAATGGAGTTCTGTCTCCGATGAGATGTTGGTCGAACTCATGCACGAAGCGACAGTGCTCGCCCAACCCAGCCTGGATGAGGGTTTCGGGATGCCGGTCGCGGAAGCGATGGCAGCCGGGCTACCGGTGGTCGCGAGTGATGGTGGTGCGCTGCCCGAAGTCGTCGGCGACTCCGGCCGGGTAGTCCCGCTTCGAAATCATAAGCCTGGCCTGCTGGATTTCGATGATGTCCGCGATTTCGCCGCGGCGCTCGCCGAAACGCTCGACAGCGAAACGCTGCGGGCGGAAATCTCGCGCAGCCAGCTAGCGGAAGTCGCCAGGTTCCGAGCCGAGCCGGTCCGGGAGGCGCTGTTCGCCGCCTACGCGGCCGCGCGGGAATTCGCTACCGTGCGAACGGGGACCTAAGCGCGAGCGCACCGGGCAGGGTCAACCTCAAGAGCAATTCTCGCCATTGGGGGGCGCGAAGGAACAACATCTCGAGCATGTCGATCGCTTCGCCCTCTGCGCCAAGCGACGTCAACGTGTCCACCGCGAACCAGAACGTCTGCTCATCCGAAGGGTACAGGCGATTTGCTTCGGCGTAGGCCGACATCGCCAGTTCGATCGGTGTGGACTCGCCGAATTGTGACGATGCAAGCAACTGGCCGGCGCGGCGAATGTTGAGGAGCCGGCGCAACTCGACAAGTGGCTCGGTGCTGTTGTCGATTCGCAGGTCCCAGGTCGAACTGAGTGGGCCAGGCTCGCGGACCAGGATCGCTGCGGATTGGCTGCCACGGATGTCGCCGCCTGCTGCCTGTCCTGCGTCCAGCGCGGCCATGATGCGGTTGGCCAGGGGGCCGGGAGCCGCGTCGTAGGCGCTCGCCATCGCTTCGGGGACGCCTTCGGTGGTCATCATGTTCGCCTGGGTTGAATACCCGCTGCCAACGACCTGGCCGGCGAACGGAATGCAATCGCTGCCCGTGTGGACCGCTGGTGCGCCGGAGTTGTCGATGATCGCTACCTGGCGGCGTTGCACAAGGTCGTCGCCAGCGAGGATGGCGGCAAGCGCCCGTTTCGCATCCAGGCCGGCTTCGAGCAAGGCCAAACCCTGTGGGCCGAAGTTGATGTTCGCGAACGACTGGGTGGCTATCGCCCCAACCCCGACTTTCACCCAGGGCACGATTGCGCCCACTGCCGGCTGGTGAGTCTGGACACCCACGCCCAACGCCCCGCTTACGGGGTCTCGCGCGACGATCGAGTACGTCATTGCCAGCCTCCTGCTGAGGCGAAAAGGCTACCACGCCGCCGCGAGATTCGAATTGCGGGAAATTACACATTGGCCGCCGCCGGCCACGTTCACTCGCCGGAGGGCGGCCCGCCGGGCGGTTTCCAATCATCGGGATCGGAAGGTGCGGAGGCGGGCCAGCCGGGCTGGCGTGCCGCGGCACCCTTGCGGTTGTTGGCCATCACCATTGAGATGAGGAACGCCAAAATCGCCCCGAGGATGAAGAGCACGGCGACGCCGCCGATCACGATCGTCCCGGTGCCAATGCCACTGTCGTCGTCGCCCGTGGCCGCGGCACCGGCAGGGCGGGGTGTCGCTGTTGCGTTCGCTCGTGGCGTTGGTGTGGTAGCAGCCGTCGGCCGGGCGGTCGGCGAACCCTGCTGGGTCACGCCAATGGCCTTCTTGAAGGCGGATTCAAAATCATCGAGTTTCGCGAACCCGTAGACATCGGAGAGCGCCTGGTCGAAGCGGCGACCACCCTTGATGGTTCGCATGAACTTCGCAAACGCCTCGGGGCCGTCC
>JBATAT010000183.1:0-2486 GCA_049662005.1 Tepidiformaceae bacterium | reverse complement strand
TCGATATCGTGGCCGTGCGCACCTTCGGACAGGAGATCGTGACAGAGTTCGCCGACTACTCCGGGATCCCCGTGATTAACGCGCTCACCAACGAGGAACACCCCTGCCAGGCCCTCGCCGACCTGCTGACCCTCCAGGAAAAAGTAGGCAACCTCAAAGGTCATGCGATTGCCTTCATCGGCGATGGAAACAACGTCGCCACCAGCCTCGTCCTGACTGCGACTGCGCTCGGTATGGATGTCCGCATGGCAGCGCCAAAGGGCTACGGCCTCCCCGAGGACGTGATCTCCGAATCCAGCGCCCGGGCCCAGGCCACCGGTGGCAAACTCACTCTGGTGAACGACCCCGGCGAGGCCGCCGCCGGTGCAAACTCGGTCTACACCGATGTCTGGACATCCATGGGGCAGGAACGCGAAGCCGAGCGCCGCCGTATCGCCTTCGCCGGCTATCAGCTCAATACGGAGTTGATGGAGAGGGCCGCACCGGGCGCCTTCGTCATGCATGACCTGCCCGCCCACCGCGGCGACGAAATCACCGAAGAAGCGTTCGAGAGCAAGACCTCGATCATTTTCGACCAGGCCGAGAACCGCGTGTGGGCACAGGCTGCGGTGGTCACCTTCCTCCTCGGATTGGCAGATGAGGTGAGCTAACCACGGCTGTCCCCACCAGCGGTTTACAATGCGGCCAGACCCCCGGGTTCACCTGATACGCAATGCCAGATTTCCAGCACCTCCGCGAGGTGATCTCACAGTTCGGCTGGACCAGCGTGATCGACGTGTTGTTGATCGCGGTGGTTATCTTCGCCCTGCTTCGAATCACCAGCGGTACGCGGGTGATGACGCAGTTGCGCGGCATGCTCGCGCTCTTCCTCGTGTTCGTCGTCCTCGGCCGCGCGCTCAACCTCATTGTCATCAACTTCCTCGTGAAGAACTCGCTCACGGCACTGCTCATCGGCGCCGCGATCATCTTCCAGCCCGAATTTCGCCGCGCCCTCGACCGCCTTGGCCGCACCGGCGTCAGCGAGTGGTTCGGGCCGGCCCGCTATGAAGACGTCATCGATTCGGTCGTGAAAGCCGCCGCCCGGATGTCGGCCGAACGCCACGGCGGGCTCTTCGTTATCGAACGTGAAACCGGCCTCCAGGATGTCATCGAAACCGGCATCCCCGTCGATGCCAAAGTCTCACCGGAACTGCTGGCCGGCATCTTCTTCCCGAACTCACCCCTGCACGACATGGCCGTTGTCCTGCGCAACGAGCGTGTGATCGCCGCCGGCTGCGTCCTCCCTCTCGCGAACGACCTGCCGGGCTTCGAACGCAACCTGGGTACGCGCCATCGGGCCGCAATCGGCATCACCGAAGCCACCGATGCACTCACCGTCGTGGTCAGCGAAGAGACTGGCGATATCAGCGTCGCCCTCCACGGACGGCTAACCCACGTTCCCGATGAGCGCCGCCTGAAGGCCGTGCTCGAGTGGGTGCTCGACCCTGGCTCGGCGGCGCCTGCGCGCGATGGTGTCGCGCCGGTATGACATCGTCCGATCGCAACGAATCCGCGCGCATGTCCATCCCCAGGGTTACGCTCACGGTTGCACGTGGCCTCCTCGGCAGCGTGGTCGAGCACTGGCGGTTGTCGCTCTTCAGCCTCGTCGCCGCCTTCGTCATCTGGTTCGTCATCCAGGATGTTGAGAACCCGCGCGTCGAAGCGGTCTTCCCCGAAGATGGCGCTCCAGCATCGATCGTGGTCAAGCCCGTCAACGCCGATCGCCTGATCCCGAACGATGAGTACCGCGTTTCGGTGGACGTCGAAGGGCGTGAAGCTGACCTGAAATCCCTGACCGTGGATGATTTCGAAGCGACAATCGATGTGAAGGGTATCCCGGCCAATACACCTACCGAGGTGCCCGTCCGGGTGACCTCCTCACGCAATGGAGTCAAGGTGCTGGCGGTGCACCCCCCGACGGTCTCGGTTACGGTGGAACCGCTCATTGAGCAGGAGTTTGAAGTGCGTCTGAACCCCACCGGCCAGCTCGTCGCTGGTTACGAAGTGGCCGACCGGAAGCTGGAACCGCTGACCGTGAAGGTGAGTGGCCTCCAGGATCGGATCAATAACGTCACATCGGTCGATTTTGATGTGAACCTGAGCGCGCTGCGTGAGGGCACGAATGTCATCGAGGGCGAATTCCGTGCACGTTCGCTCGTCGGCAACGAGGTGGGTGTCACCGTGACACCCAACCGGGGCAGGGTCACCTATACGGTCCGCCAGTTGAACGTCACGCGCTCGGTGCCCGTTATCGCGGCCACTTCCGGTGTTGTCGCTCCGGGGTATCGGATCACGAACCTCGTGGTCGAGCCCGCCACGATCTCGGTCTCCGGGCCGGCCGACCGTATGGCCAGCCTCACCGAACTTCGCACCGAAGCCGTGCCAGTGACCAACGCCACCGGCGAAATCCGCCTCACAAGGAACATCGATACCCAGTTGGACAATCT